>JAFAWI010000580.1 GCA_019241915.1 Alphaproteobacteria bacterium | reverse complement strand
CCGCGATGCCGTCGACGATCGGCGACAATTCGCTGTACTCCTTTGACAGCTTGGCGAAGTCGCTGCCGCTGAGCCCGGTCGCGGCCATCGCCTCGCCGAGCTCGGCATGCCGCCGCGTCAGCTGGTCGAGCCGGCCTTCGAGCGCCGCGTCCATCATGGCGACTGCATCTCTTTCAACCGTTCCGCTAGATCGCCGAGTGACACAGCCTCCTGCGCGCCACTGTCCAGGTCTCGCACAGTCGCCTCACCGCGTTCCAATTCGCTTTCGCCTAGCAGGACCGCAAATCGTGCTCCAAGTCGGTTGGCGCGATGCAGCCGCCGACTCATGTTCCCAGAGTAGATCAGCTCTACGGCAAGCCCGGCATTGCGAAGCTTCTCCGCTTCAGAGACCGCGGGGAACTCGTTGACCAGAGCCACCGGGATAACTGCCACCGGTCGAGCCGGCTTCTGGGGTTCGGGAATTAAGAGCGCAAGTCGCTCAATGCCGGCAGCCCATCCAACGCCGTGCATTGGTGGCCCGCCCATAAGCTCGACAAGTCCGTCGTAGCGTCCGCCGGCCAGCACAGTGCCTTGGGCGCCAAGATCGGTGGTAACGAACTCAAAAACCGTATGCGTGTAGTAATCGAGACCGCGCACGAGGCGCGGATTGACCTCATACTTGATTCCGAGCCCGTCCAGACCGGCCCGAACGTCGAGGAAGAAATCTCTAGATTTTAAGTTCATGAAGTCGTGAAAGTTGGGCGCATCGGCATTGAGCCGGATGTCCGCCGGGTCTTTAGAGTCGAGGATGCGCAGCGGATTGCCGTCGAGCCGGCGCTGGCTGTCCTCCGACAACTCCGCGCGCCGGGCCGCGTAGTACGACACCAGCGCGTCGCGATAGGCGGCGCGGCTCTCGGGGTCGCCGAGCGTGTTCAGCTCCAGCGACACGCGGTCGCCGATGCCAAGGTTGTCGAGAATGCGCCGTCCGAGCGCGATCACCTCGATATCGGCCTGTGCCTGCGCGACCCCG
Organism: Alphaproteobacteria bacterium; assembly: GCA_019241915.1. Classification (GTDB taxonomy): domain Bacteria; phylum Pseudomonadota; class Alphaproteobacteria; order ATCC43930; family CGMCC-115725; genus DATARH01. The sequence continues at coordinate 6,837 of JAFAWI010000580.1, read as the reverse complement.
AGCAGCTCGACGCCGATCTGGTGGAACTGGCGGAACCGGCCTTTCTGCGGACGCTCGTAGCGGAACATCGGCCCGGAATAGAAGAACTTGAGCGGCGTCGATTGGGTCAGCCCGTTCGACAGCACCGCGCGCACCACCCCGGCGGTGTTCTCCGGGCGCAGGCTGAGGTCTTCGCCGCCGCGGTCCTTCAGCGAATACATCTCCTTGGCGACGATGTCGGTGTGCTCGCCGATCGGCCGGGCAAAGACCTCGGTGAATTCGAAGATCGGTGTGACGATCTCGTCAAAGCCATAGAGCAGCGCGGCGGCGCGCGCGGTCTCGCTGACCTGCCGGTGGCGGCGCGCCACGTCGGGCAACAAATCCTGCGTGCCGCGAACCGGCTGCAAGGCGGGCATTCTTCTTCTCTGCTGTCGCTGGTTCTCAGACTGCCAAGTACCCCTAGATCGGGTGTCTTGGCAATTGCCGCAACCCGCCGGCCGCACCTCGGCGGCCGGGGCTCAACCCTTTGCGATCGTCGCTTTGGGCGCCGCCGGGCGCGGGGTCGACCAGGTGAAGATCGACGACATCGCGTAGTTCCACACCGCCGAGACCGCGGCGCCGGCGAGCCCGGCGAGCCACCACGAATGACCGCCGGCGATATAGGACGCGACACCGACATTGGCCGCCGCGCCGAGCCCGCACACCGCGTAGAACGAGCCGAGCCCGGTCAGGAGGCGCCAGCCGCGCAGCCGCCGGTCGCGGTAGGTGAACAGGTTGTTGAGGAGGAAGTTGAAGGTCATCGCCACCAGCGTCGCGGTCGCCTGCGCGACCGCAAACTCGGCGTGCGCCGCGTGCAGCACGGTCCACAGCGTCGTCAGGTGCACGACGACACCCAGTCCGCCGATCAGCGAGAACAGCAGAAACCGCACCGGCACCGCCGGCCCGAGCAGCTTCTGCAACAGCAGCATCAGGTATTCCCACGCGACCAGCGTGTCGAGCTTGCTCTCGCCGTGCAGCCGCTCGCGGAAATGCAGCGGCACCTCGGCAAAGGCAAACGGCCGCGGCGTCGAGGCGAACAGGTCGAGCAGGATCTTGAACCCCTGCCCCGACAGCCGCCGCATCGCGCCGTTGAACGCGGTGCGCCGGATCACGAAGAACCCGCTCATCGGGTCGCTGAGCTCGGCCTTGACCACGATGCGGCTGAGCTTGGTGGCGAAATCGCTGATCTTGACGCGCGACGCCGCGAAATTGCCGACGCTGCCGTCGCCGACGTGCCGGCTGGCGACGACGACATCGAGGTGCTCGGTCTTGATCCGCTCGAGCATCCGCGGCAGCAGCGCCTCGTCGTGCTGCAGGTCGCCGTCCATCACGGCGACAAACGGCGCGGCGCTGGCGAGGATGCCCTCGATGCAGGCCGAGCTGAGACCGCGGCGGCCGAGCCGCTGCAGGCAGCGGATGTTGGTCTGCTCGGCGGCGATCTCGCGTACCGCGTCGGCGGTGCCGTCCGGCGAATCGTCGTCGACAAAGATCGCTTCCCAGGCGATGCCCGCGAGCACCCGGTTGAGCCGCTCGACGACCAGCGGCACGTTGGCGCGCTCGTTGAGCGTCGGGACGACGACGGCGAGCTCCGGCGCGCCGGCCGCGGCCGGCTCGAGCGCGGCGACCGCCAAATCCTGCTGCTCCAGCGCGGCAACTCTCATCGCATCATCCGCATCGCCTCGCGCGGCCCGAGCCGCATCGGGCACGATGCTAGCGCGGCGTGGTTAAGAAGCTGCCAAGCCGGCGTGGCGTGCGCGCTTCTTGGTTCACACGCGCTCGATGACCGCGGCGATGCCCTGGCCGACCCCGACGCACATCGCGACCAGCGCATACTTGCCGCCGATGCGCTGCAACTGGCGGGCTGCGGTCAGCGCAATGCGCGGCCCCGATGCACCAAGCGGATGGCCGATCGCGATCGCGCCGCCGTTGGGGTTGACCCGGCTGTCGTCAAACGGCACGTCGAGGCCGCGCAGGCAGGCGAGCACCTGCGAGGCAAACGCCTCGTTGATCTCGATCACATCCACGTCGGCGATCGAGAGGCCGGCGCGCTCCAGCGCCTTTTTCGCCGCCGGCACCGGGCCGTAGCCCATGATGCGCGGCGCGACCCCGGCGACCCCGGTCGACAGAATGCGGCAGATCGGCTGCTGCCCGGCGGCGTCGCCCGCCCGGCGCGAGGCGACGATCATCGCCACCGCGCCGTCATTGACCCCCGACGCATTGCCGGCGGTGGTGACCCCGTCGGCGAACAGCGGGCGCAGCTTGGCGAGGCCTTCGAGGTTGGTCTGCGGCCGCGGGTGCTCGTCCTCGGCCACCGTCACCGGCCCGGCGCGCCCGCCCGGCACCTCGACCGCCACGATCTCGCCGTCGAAGAAGCCGTCGGCCTTGGCCGCGGCGTATTTCGCCTGCGACGCCGCGGCGAAAACGTCGGCCTGCTCGCGCGTGATCTGGTAGTCGCGCGCCAGGTTGTCGGCGGTCTCGGGCATCGTGTCGCCGCCGTAGCGGCCTTCGACCTTCGGGTTCGGGAAGCGCGCGCCGATTGTCGAATCGAAGATGCGCATCTCGCGGCTGTACGGGCTCTCGGCCTTGCCCATGACAAACGGCGCCCGGCTCATGCTCTCGACGCCGCCGGCGACAAACACGTCGCCCTCGCCGCAGGTGATCTGCTGCGCCGCGACCGCGATCGCGTTGAGCCCGCTGCCGCAATTGCGCTGCAGCACCGAGCCCGGCACCTCGATCGGCAGCCCGGCGACCAGCGCCGCATGACGCGCGACGCAGCGGCTGTCCTCGCCGCCCTGGTTGCCGCAGCCAACGACGACGTCCTCGATCTTCTCGGGCGCGAACCCGCTGTCCTTGACCACCGTGGCGATGACGCTGGCGAGCATGTCGTCGGGCCGCATCTTGGCCAGCGCACCGGCATGGCGGCCGAACGGGCTGCGCTTTCCGGCGTACATATAGGCGTCGAGCATGGGGCGGCTCCTCCGTGACTCGCGCATTCGCGCGCGAGCGCGCGGACCTGTCAAGACCCCGCCGCGCTCATCGCCCGCCGTTGCCCCGCCTACCGCAGTTGCGCCACCTGCAAGCTTGCGCGGTCGGCGCCGTGCAGCAGTTCGGCCGATGTAATGATGCCGAGATCGAGCGCGGTCCGCGCCACCGGCTCGCACTGTGCGACCTCGTCGACCGGCTGCAGTCCATCGCACAGAAAGGTCGCGGCGCCGGCCCGCGCCGCAGCGTTCGGATGGTAGAAATGGATCATCCCGCGGCTGGTCGGCAGGTAGATCCAGCGGTCGATCAGGTTCGGGTCGGCCTTGCCGTCGGTGTAGCTGACGATCCAGTCGCGCAGGCGGTATCGCTTGACGCTGGCGAGGTCGAGCATCCCATCTTCGAAGTAGTGGCCGTGGAACCCGACATTGGTGAACCCGCTCGGGTAATCGTCGGTGAAGTATCGCGCGGTGCCGCCGAGAAACAGGCGCGAGCACGACGAGTAGCAGAACCCGGAGACCGCGGTGCGCAGCCCATGCCGGCGGATCATCTCGCCGATCGTGTAGCCGGTCGGCGAATCCCCGCCCGGCGAGTTGCGCAGCACGACCGTGGTGATCGACGCGTTCTCCAGCGCCCTCCTGACCCGGGCTGCATCGCCCTCGACAACCGTGCCGCTCAGGATAAGCTGATCGCCGACGATCTTTGCTTCCATCGCCGCCGCTTTTGGTAAATGAAACCCGACCGCAGCGACCAGTATGCAAAGATACAATAACTGGTAAGACCTTTTTAACATTACCTGCTCGCTCGTTTTGTTGCGGTGTAGTCTTGATGAACGAGCGATATATGCGATCGGTTGATTTTCGCGCCTAAGTTTCGTTTAGGGTTTGTAAAGATATCGGTCAGTTTTTATAAAGGTATCTCCGGGTTTTTGAGGGGCATGCGGTGAGTCACGCCCATCGCGGTCATGCGCACGCGCACGTGGGGCCGTCCCATGGGTTCGGCCGTGCCTTTGCCATCGGCATTGCGCTCAACCTCGGCTATGTCGCCGCCGAGGCGGCGTACGGGCTCGTCACCGGCTCGCTGTCGCTGCTCGCCGATGCCGGGCACAATCTCGGCGACGCGCTCGGGTTGGGGCTCTCCTGGGGTGCAGCGGCGCTCGGCCGGCGCGGCCCCAGCGCGCGTTTTACCTATGGCTTCGGGTCGAGTTCGATCCTTGCGGCGCTGGCCAACGCGGTCATCCTGCTCGTTGTGACCGGCGGCATCGCCTGGGAAGCAATCTGGCGGCTCGAGCATCCGGTGCCAGTCGCCGGCACCACGGTCGCTTGGGTGGCGGCGGTCGGCATCGCGGTCAACGGCGGCACCGCGCTGCTGTTTCTGCGCGGGCGAACGGACGACCTCAACCTGCGCAGCGCCTTCCTGCACATGGTGGCCGACGCCCTCGTCGCGCTCGGCGTCGTGGCCGCCGGCGCGGCGATCGCGCTGACCGGCTGGCTGTGGCTCGACCCGGCGGTCGGGCTGGCGGTCTCGGCGTTCATCGTCTACGCCACCTGGGATCTGGTGAAGCAGGCGCTGGGTCTGGCGCTCGACGCGGTGCCGCAGGGGGTCGACGCCGCCGCGGTGCGCACGCACCTGTTGGCGCTGCCCGGCGTCGCGGCGCTGCACGATTTGCACATCTGGGGCATGAGCACGACCGAGACTGCGCTCACCTGCCATCTGGTGATGCCGGGGGGCCATCCGGGCGACGACGCACTGTCTCGCATCGCGCACGAGCTCGACCATCGCTTCGGCGTGCACCACACCACCTTGCAGATCGAACTCGGCGACAGCGGCGAAGCCTGCGCGCTGACGCCGGAGCACGTGGTCTAGCTCCGTATAGCGGCCCCCTCCCCGGCCTCGCCGGGCAAGGGGACCATGTGAAGCATGGGGGGCGGTAGCGATGGCGCGGCCCCCTCCGGCCGGCGGCGCTCGCCACCTGCCCCGCTCGCGGGGGAGGACTATTCGGCCGCGGCCGGGGCCTGCCACAAGGCGGGGTTCAGCTCCTCTTCGCGGTCGGGGAAGGCCAGCGCACACAGCAGGATCACAACCCCGAGCGCGGCCATCGCCAGCGTCGCGCTGGCGAGGCTGCCGGTGCGCTCATGCAGCCAGGCGACCAGGGGCGCCGCCGCCGCCGCGCCGAGAAAGCCGACAAAAAAGCGGATCGAGTACATCCGCGTGCGCAAGGCCGGCGAGATGTACCGCGCGGTCATCGTCTCGTTGACCGTCACCTGGCCGAAAATCGAGGCGGCGACGACCGCCGCGACCGGCAACACCAGCCAACCCTGTACATAGCTGACCGCGACCAGCCCCGGCACCAGCACCGCGCTGACCGGCAGAAAGATGCGCTTCAAGGTCGTCCGGTCGATCATTCGGCCGACCGTGAACTGCGTCGCCGCGCCGCACAGCATCGTCAGAAACGCGCCGACCCCGACAATCGGCAGCAGGCGCGGGTCGCCGCCGAGCCGCTCTTCGATCAGCTTGGGCAGCAGGATGGTAAACGCGTTGAACACCAGCCCGCTGACCACCGCGATCGCCAGCAGCACCACCACCGCCCGCCGCACCAGATCGCGCGGGATGTCGGGAAAGGTTTGCGTCGCGCGTTTGGCGGTGGCCTCGGGCGCCGGCAGGCGCAGCCACAGCACGCCGAGCAGCGCACAGATCACGCCGGGCACGACAAACGCCGCGCGCCACCCGGCATAACCGGCGAGCAACGCCGTGGCCGCCGGCGCCAGTCCGACCCCGATATTGCCGAAAACGCCGTTGGTGCCGAGCGCCCGCCCCGGCCGGTCGCCGGCCGCATCGACCAGCATCGCCGTCCCGACCGGGTGATAGATCGCCGCGAACAGCCCGGTGGCGCCGATCGCCGCCGCGAGCGCCACCGGCGAATTGCAGAAGCCGGTTGCCACCATCGACAGCCCGGTGCCGAAAAAGAACACCGCCATCAGCGCCGCCCGCCCGACGCGCTGGGCCAGCCAGCCCTGCGGCAACGCGAACGCGCCATAGAGCACAAACCCGATCGTCGCCAGGGCGAGGATCGGCCCGTAGGCGTCGCCGAATGCGCCGTCCGGCCGCGCCATCGCGAGCACCGCGGTCGGCAGCACCAGCAGCGCATAATGCGTGGCGGCGTGCGCGGCGTTGATCAGGGCGATCAGGCGGGTGTTCTGCGGCATACGGCGGACTCGCGCGCTGGTTTGGCGTGTGGACCCAGTGTAGGCTGTCGCTTCCACGACGTACGGTCATTCTTTGTCGCAAATCGGACATCGCGACGACATCGCCCCGCTCGTCGCGTTCGAGCAGGCACCGCGGCCGCTGGTCGGTTACGCGCGCGACTATCGGGCCGGCCACGACACCGGTTGGCACAAGCATCCGCGCGCCCAATTGTTGCACGCGACGGCCGGGACGATGCGGATCGCCACCGCAACCGCGCTGTTTATCGTGCCGCCCGGCACCGGGTTGTGGCTCCCGGCCCATACCGAGCACATCACGCGCATGCCGGCCGGGTTGGCGATGCGCGGCCTGTTTCTGCGCGCCGACGCCGCCCGCGCCGGCCCCGACGCGGTGACCGTCGTGGCGATCTCGCCGCTGCTGCGCGAGCTGATCCTCGCCGCCTGCGAGCAGCCGGTGATGTGGGACGAGCAGGGACCGGTGCGGCATGTTGTGGCGCTCGCGCTGCACGAGATCGGCCGCGCTGCGACCCGGCCGATCTCGCTGCCGGCCTGCCGCGACCCGCGGCTGCGGCGCGTGACCGAAGCGCTGCTGGCCGACCCGGCCGACCCGCGCGGGCTGGAAGCCTTCGCCGAGATC
>JAFAWI010000436.1 GCA_019241915.1 Alphaproteobacteria bacterium | reverse complement strand
GAGCTTTTTCATCCGCTTCATCATCCCGGCCATGTCCTGGTACTGCTTCATCAGCCGGTTGACGTCGGGTACCGTGGTACCGGACCCCGCGGCGATGCGGCGACGCCGCGCGCCATTGAGCAGGTTCGGGTTTTTGCGTTCGGCTTTGGTCATCGACCCGATGATCGCTTCCTGGCGCTTGACGATCGTCTCGTCGATGTTGGCGGCGTCGATCTGACGCTTGATCTTGCCGATGCCAGGCAGCATGCCGAGCATCGACGACATGCCGCCCATGCGGCGTAACTGGCGCAGCTGGCTGGCGAGGTCGTCGAGGTCGAAATTGCCCTTTTGCAGCTTTTTGGCGAGCCGCTCGGCCTCGTCCTGATCGGCGGTCTCGGCGGCCTTCTCGACCAGGCTGACCACGTCGCCCATGCCGAGAATGCGGCCGGCGATGCGCTGCGGGTGAAACGGCTCCAGCGCATCGATCTTCTCACCGGTGCCGATAAAGACGATCGGCTTGCCGGTGATCGCGCGCATCGACAGCGCCGCGCCGCCGCGCGCGTCGCCATCGACGCGCGTCAGGATTGTGCCGGTGACGCCGGCACGATCGCCAAAAGCCTTGGCGACGTTGACCGCGTCTTGGCCGGTCATCGCGTCGGCGACGAGGATCGTCTGATGCGGCGCCGCGGCCTCGCGCACCGCCGCGACTTCGAGCATCAGTTCTTCGTTGATCGTCAGCCGGCCGGCGGTATCGTAGATGACCACGTCGTAGCCTTCGCGTCGCGCCGCTTCGAGCGCGCGGCGCGTGATCGCAACCGGCCGCTCGCCGGCGACGATCGGCAAGGTCGTGACGCCGACCTGCTTGCCGAGCTGCGCCAATTGCTCCTGCGCCGCCGGCCGCTGCACGTCGAGCGACGCCATAAGCACCTTTTTGCGCTCGCGATTTTTCAGGCGCAGCGCCAGCTTCGCGGCTGTCGTCGTCTTGCCCGAACCTTGCAACCCTACAAGCATGAGGCCGACCGGCGCCGGCGCGTTGAGGTCCAGCCCGCTTTCCGCCGCACCGCCCGACAGCGTGTCGACGAGGTGGTCGTGCACGATCTTGACGACCATTTGGCCCGGAGTCACCGAGCGGATCACGTCTTGCCCGATCGCCTTCTCGCGCACCCCCGCGATGAAATCGCGCACCACGGGTAGCGCCACGTCGGCCTCGAGCAGCGCGACGCGGATTTCGCGCATGGCCGCCGCGACATCGTCCTCCGACAGCGCCCCGCGGCCGCGCAGCCGGTCGAAGATGTCGCCGAGACGGGTGCTCAGAGTGTCGAACATCAGGCGCTTCCTAGGGCCGCGACGCAGACGGGCCGGTGCGCGAAACTCGCGGACCGGCCGCCTCCCCGGCCGCAGGGCCACCCCGGGAGGGCTGTGCACCCCACTCCAGGAGCGCGGCCGGACGCTAGGCCCGCCGCGGGTTTTTGTCAATCGAGCAGGCATTCGCTGCGATGGTACGCACTTCAGAACACTGGTGTAAGACGACAAATTATGCTGGTACAATGGACACTATGATCGACGAGCGGACACTTGCCGCGCGACGGCGGGAATTGGGCGATTTTGTGCGGGCACAGCGCGAGCAGCTGACGCCGGCCTCGGTGGGTCTTGTCGGCGCCGGTCGGCGGCGGACGCCCGGGCTTCGGCGCGAGGAGATTGCCCAGCTCGCGGGCCTCAGCACCACCTGGTACACCTGGATCGAGCAAGGCCGCGATGTCTCGGTGTCGCCGCATTCGCTGGCGCGGCTCGCGGCGGCGCTGCGGCTTGGGCGCGCCGAGCGGGCCTATCTTTTCGAGCTGGCCGGCAAGCGCGACCCGCAACCCGGCGCCAGTGACGCTGCCGATCTGGCGCCGGTGGTACCGGCGGCGGTTGCGGCGATCGCGGCACCCGCCTATGTGCTGGACAGGCATTGGGATGCGCGCTGCTGGAACGCTGCTGCCGAGCGGCTCTTCCTCGGCTGGCTCGACCGCGGATCGCCGCGCAACCTGCTGCATTTTATTTTCCTGCAACCCGGCGCACGTGCCTTGATCGACGATTGGCCGGGCCGCGCGCGCCGCGTCGTCGCCGAATTCCGGGCGCATTGCGCCGCCCATCTCGACGATCAGGGTTTGCATACGCTGATCGCCGAACTGCGCCGGCAAAGCGCGGAGTTCGACGAGATGTGGGAACAGCACGGCGTGCTTGGGCGGGAGGGCGGCCGGCGGACCTTCAACCATCCGCGCGACGGCTTCCTGCGCTACGAGCAGGTGACGTTTGAGCTGGCCGGCCATCCCGACGTCAAGCTGACGGTTCTGGTGCCAAACGGTTCTTGATGTGGGCGGATAAGGAAAAGCTTCACCCGCCACCTTGAAGTATCGCGGCGGATGACGCTTCGCTTATCCGGCCTACGCGGTATAACCGCCGGCAGCGCAACCAGCGGGATGATCCCCATGCATTTCGACCTTGCGAAGATGCCGGCGCAGGATGGTTACAAGCTTTTGATCAGCACCGTTGTGCCGCGGCCGATCGCGCTGACGACCACGGCGGACGCCAAAGGCCGGATCAACGCCGCGCCGTTCAGCTTCTTCAACGCGGTCAGCTCCGATCCGCCGGTCGTCGTGCTGGGCATCAACGGCGCCGGCCCCGAAGGCAGCGCGACCGGCTACAAGGACACCGAGAGCAACATCCGCGAGACCGGTGAGTTCGTCGTCAATCTTGTCGATGAAGCCTTGGCCGAACGCATGAATATCTGCGCGGTCGATTTTCCGACTGAGGTCGG
>JAFAWI010000378.1 GCA_019241915.1 Alphaproteobacteria bacterium | reverse complement strand
GCGACCGACAGCCGGCCGACGACGCCGTGTTGCTCGATGAATTTCTGCACGAGCCCGCTCAGCTTCGCTTCCTCGACAAAGTCGCTGAGGAAGTTGCTGGCGAGGACGTTCTTCTTCGGTGTGCCGACCGCCTGCTGCACGGCGGTGAACTGACCCTCGAGGATGCGCGAGCCGGCTCGCTTGGCCTGTTCGTCGATCAGGCCCGGCCGCAGCCCGGCGTAGGCATCGAACCCGCCCGCGTCGAACGCCTTGAGCGCCTCGCCCGCGTTGTCGAACTGCACCAGTTCGCCGTATTGGTAGTTATTTTCGAGCCACAGCCCGTAGGCGCTGCGCGCGGTCACCGCGAGGCGCTTGCCGGGCTGGTCGACCTCGGCGATCGCCTTGATCGGCGAGCCGGCCGGGACGAGGTAGGTCGCCTCGATCTCGGCATAGGCCGCGGTGAAGCTGATCACCGCGGCGCGCTGCGGCTCGGCGCCGATATTGCCGATGTCCCATGCGCCCTTCTCGGCGTCGTCGGCGATCTGGCCGGGGCGCTCGTACGGCAGCAGCTTGAGCGGCACGCCGAGCTTTTCGGCGATTGCCGCGGCCATGCTCGGTGACACACCGGTCGGGTCGCCGTTTGGCGCCTTGCCGGTGACGAGCAGGAAATTGCCCATGTTGATCGCCGCGCGCAGCACACCGGTCGGGGCGAGTTCGGCAACCAGTTTCGGATCGGCCATCGGGGGATTCCTCATATGCTGGGTCGGATTGTCTTCTGTCCGTCATGGCCGGGTTGATCAGGCCATCCACGGGCCTTGGTAGATCGATAACTTTCGCAAATGCCCGCAACAAGTCCGGGCCTGACACTATCTTTCCGAGCCGAGCAGCTTCCTCGCCTCTTCGGCCTGCGCCTGAAGCGACTGCAGCAGGCGCACCTCGGGGGTCGGCGCACAGTTGGTGTAGCCGGCGCCGAATTCCTTGAGCTGCGCCGCATTGCGCGGGTAGGCGGCGTGGGCGAGCGGCAGCGCCAGGCGCACGCCGGTGTTGCTCTTGCGCACCGCGTCGCGCACGCGGTCGATCGCGGCGACGAGCCGCGGATGATCCGGGTGGCCGCTCACCCCGAGCGAGCGCGACAGGTCCGACGGGCCGACCGCGAGCAGGTCGACGCCCTCGACCGCGGCGATCTGGTCGATGTTCTCGACCGCTTCCATGTCCTCAATCATGCAGGCGAGCGTGATCTGTGCGTTCGACTGCGCCATGTGATCGAGCAGCCGCGTCTTGCCGTAATCGGCGGCGCGGCTTGCCGCGGCCATGCCGCGCTCGCCCTGCGGCGGGTAGCGCACCGCCTTCACCGCCTCGCGCGCCGTATCGGCGGTCGAGACATGCGGCACCTGCACCCCCTGCACCCCCATGTCGAGGAGGCGCAGGATAAAGGCCGCGTCGAAGCCTGGAGTGCGGACGATCGGGGTGACCCCGGCGCGCTCGGCCGCCATCACCATCAACTGGATGTCGCGCAGGTCGAAGCTGGTGTGCTCCATGTCGATAAATGCCGCGTCGAACCCGGCCAGCCCGATGATCTCGACGATCTGCGGGTCGGCGATGCCGCCGACATGGGTACCGAGCGCGAGCCCGCCTTCCCCGAGGATGCGCCTGACCCGATTTTCTTTCATGCGCCTCTCCAGACGTCAGATGTTGTTACCGCGTTCTAAGCCGTGTGCTTGCGGATGAACGCTGTCATCCGGTCAAGGGCGCGGGCGGCATAGCGAGCCTCGGGCTTGCCGGTCATAAAGCCGTGATCGGCGCCGGGATAGAATTCGACGTCGATCTCGCCGCCGGCGTTTCTCCATCCCGCGACGACGCGCTGCGTCGTCTCGACCGGCACCCATTCGTCGGCGTCGCCGCCAAACAGCAGCGCCGGCGGCAGGCGAACCTTTTCGCCGCGGTCGAGGATCGCCGGGATGCTGCCCTCGCTCATCGCCGCCTCGGTGCCCCAGAACGCGTGGTGGTTTTCGACCAGCCCGCTGTTGCCGGCTTGCTTGGCTAGGTGATAGCGCAGCAGCGGGTCGAGCACGCCCCAACCGGAAATCACCCAGGCCTGCCGCGCGTCGATCTCCGGCGCCTCGGGCAGCGTGAGCGCGGCGTAGCGCGGATCATCGGCGCGCATCGCCGCGAGCAACACCTGATGGCCGCCCGATGACGTGCCGAAGCTGCCGACCCAGTCGGGTCGGCTGCCGTAGAGCCGGGCGCGCGCCTTGAGCCAGCGAATGCCGAGGTTGATGTCCTGCAACGAGGCGGGGTAGCCGCCATCGGGCGGCATGCGAAAATCGATCGAGGCGACGAGAATGCCCCTCTGCGCCAGCGCCTTGGCCATAAAGTCGTTGTCGGTGCGGTCCTTGCCGGTCCAGGCGCCGCCATGCACCTGCAGTGCCGCCGGAAACGGGCCGGTCCCGAATGGCCGGTAAACCCGGGCGAGCATCGCCTTGCCGCCCTGGCGCTGGTATTCGACGTCCTCGATGCGAACGTCGTGCGTGGCGTCGGCGAGTGTGGCGGTCGGCATGGCGTTCCTCCCCGGTAAAGGCGTTGCCGCAGTATAGGCCTGGCCGGACGGGTCGGCTACGCGCCGAGAAGCCGGGCCAGCCGGTCGGCCGCCTGCCGGCACTGCTCGGCCGAAACGTCGAGATGCGTGACCGCGCGCAGCGTGCGCGGGCCGAGGGCCGAGACCAGCACACCCACGTCCTTGGCTGCCGCGGCGATCGCCGGGGGGGCCGGCGCGCCGTCTTCCATCTGCCAGACGACGATGTTGGTTTGCACCGTCGCGAGGTCGAGGCGGACGCCGCGGCATGCGGCGATCCGCTCGGCAATGAGGCGCGCATTGGCGTGATCCTCGGCGAGCCGCGGCAGGTTGTGGTCGAGCGCGTACAACCCGGCCGCGGCGAGGATGCCGGCTTGCCGCATCGCGCCGCCAAACCGGCGTCGCGCCGTGACCGCGCGGGCAATGGTTGGGCGGTCCCCGGCAAGGACGCTGCCCACCGGACAGCCGAGGCCTTTGGACAGGGCCACCGAGACCAGATCGAACGGCTGCGCCAAGTCGGCAAGGCTGAGCCCGCCGGCGATGTGTGCGTTGAACAGGCGCGCACCGTCGAGATAACCGGCCGCACCGGCGGCGTGCGCGGCGCTGCAGATCGCCACGGCGTCGCGCTGCGGGAAGACGATGCCGCCGGCCATATTGTGCGTGTTCTCGATTGCGACCAGCGTCGTCGCCGGCAGCACGATATAGCCCGGCGGCTTCAGCGCCGCCGACAGGTCGTCGGCGGTGAATGCGCCGCCGGCGCCGACGGCGGTGAATTGCACCCCCGAATTGGCTGCGCCGGCGCCGGCCTCGTGCAGCAGCATGTGCGCGTTGTGGCCGACGACGACATCGTCGCCCGGCCGCGTCAGCAGCTTCAGCGCCAGTTGGTTGGCCATCGTCCCGCTCGGCACGAACAGCGCCGCTTCCTTGCCGAGCAACGCGGCGATCCGCTCTTGCAGCAGGTTGACCGACGGGTCTTCGCCATATTGGTCGTCGCCGACCGGCGCCTCGGCCATGGCGCGCCGCATCGCCGCCGCCGGCCGGGTCACGGTGTCCGAGCGCAAATCGATCGTGGATCCGGGGCTGGACATGCGAGGACTCCCTCTGTGGCGCCGCATCGGTGCGAGCGGCAATCCTTGGCCTTGCACCGCTTCACCGCAAGCGGCCGATCGCGCTTTAATAACGAACCCGAAATGTGGAAACGCCAGTAATTACGCGGCGGCGGCGGATTGAAATGGCCCGTTAGCCATGCTGTCATTTCCCATGGCTGTCTCGCCGGGTGAGACGAAATTTGGCGTGCTGACCCTTTGCTGGCGCGGCTTTGTTTGCGCCGGCTTGCTTTTTCTTGCCGCGGGCGGCGATGCCGCCGCGCAGTCGGAAACTCGCTTCTTCCGGATCGGCACCGCCTCGACGGGCGGCAGCTTTTTCGAGATCGGCGGCCTCGTGGCGAGCGCCATTTCGAGCCCGGTTGATGGCAGCTCGGGTTGCGGGCCCGGCGGCGGCTGCGGTGTCCCCGGTCTGGTCGCGGTGGCGCAGGCGACGCAAGGATCGATGGAGAACCTGCGGTTGGTCAACGACGGGCAGCTCGAATCCGGCTTCGCTCAGGCGGACCTCGCTGAAATGGCTTATCAGGGAAACGGGGCTTTTGCCGAACAGACGCCGATGCCGCGGCTGCGCGCGATCGGCAGCCTGTTCCCCGAGGCGATCCATGTGGTGGTTCGCAGCGAAAGCCCGATCCGCACCGTCGCCGACCTGTCCGGCAAGGTCGTCGCGGTCGGCGAGGCGGGCTCCGGCACTGCGGCGAACGCCAAGATGCTGCTCGCGGCGGCCGGGTTCGGCGACGCCGACGTGACCCGCAGAAACCTGCGGCCCGCGCAGGCGGCAGAAGAGATGAAGGCTGGGTCGGTGGACGCGCTGATCGTTGCGGGAAGCTACCCCGTGCCGGCGATTCAGCAACTCGCCGCAACGATGGCGATCCGGCTCGTCCCGGTTGACGGCGCGGTCGCGGCCAAGCTCGAGGCCGAGGTGCCGGCCTATAACGATGCCGCGATACCAGCCGGTACCTACCGCAATGTCGATACCGATACCCGCTCGGTCGGCTTCTCGGCGCTCTGGCTGGTCAACGCCGATGCCGATCCCGACCTGATCCACGAGATCACCCGCGCCGTGTGGAGCGACGGCGCGGTCCGCCTGTTTGCCGGGCTCGGGCCCATCGGCCGGCAGATCGGGCTGTCGAGCGCGCTTGATGGGGTGTCGCTGCCCCTGCACCCGGGCGCCGAGCGCTTCTACCGCGAGCGCGGGATGTCGGTCGCCGGCCTGCCGCGGGCGGAAGACCCGCCGAAGGAGAAGACGCCGTGAACGGCGCGGGTTGGCGCGAGCGCTGGCGGGATTATTGGCGCCCGCGCGAGATCATCGACACGTCGCCAGTCGTCGCCGACGAGGTGAAGCCGACCACCTGCTACATGTGCGCCGGCCGCTGCGGCATCAAAGTGCACTTGAAGAACGGCAGCATCCGCTACATCGAGGGCAACAAGGCGCATCCGGTTAACCGCGGCGTCATCTGCGGCAAAGGCGCCGCCGGCATCATGCAGCATTATTCGCCGGCCAAGCTGCGCAAGCCGCTGCTGCGCGTCGGCGAGCGCGGCAGCGGCGAGTTCCGCGAGATCGAGTGGGACGAGGCGTTGGCGACCGGGGTCGAGTGGCTGTCGCGCATCCGCGCCGATGACCCCAAGAAGCTCGCTTTCTTTACCGGCCGCGACCAATCGCAGTCGCTGACCGGGTTCTGGGCGACCCAATTCGGAACCCCCAATTTCGCCGCGCATGGCGGGTTCTGTTCCGTCAACATGGCCGCGGCCGGCATGTACACGCTCGGCGGCAGCTTCTGGGAATTCGGCGAGCCGGACTGGGAGCATGCCAAGCTCGTGCTGATGTTCGGGGTCGCCGAGGACCACGATTCGAACCCGATCAAAATCCACCTCTCGGCGATGAAGCGCCGCGGCGCCAAGTCGATCTCAATCAACCCGGTGCGCACCGGCTATTCGGCGATTGCCGACGAGTGGATCGGCATCCGCCCGGGCACAGACGGTTTGCTCGCGCTGTCGCTGGTCCACGAGCTGTTGCGGACCGACCGGATCGATCTCGACTACCTCGCGCGCTACACCAATGCGGCCTGGCTGGTGATCCAGGCGCCGGGCGAAGCGGAGGACGGCCTCTTCGCGCGCGATGGCGACGGCAACCCGCTGGTGCTCGACCGGCGCGGCAACCCGGCGAACGCGCTCGCCGCCGATGCCGCGCTCAGGATGATCGGTGAAGCAAGGCTCGCCGACGGGCGCAAGGCGACGCCGGTCTTCCAGCTGATCGCCGAGCGTTATCTTGAAGCGCAATATGCGCCCGAAGCGGTCGCGGCGACGTGCGGCGTGCCGGCGGCGCGCATCCGCGATCTGGCGGCGGAGCTGGGGCACGTCGCCTTTGACGAGGCGATCGAGCTGGCGGTGCCTTGGACCGACTGGGCCGGACGGCGGCACGAGACGATGCTCGGGCGACCGGTCGGCATGCACGCAATGCGCGGCATCTCGGCCCACTCGAACGGGTTTCAGACCTGCCGCGCGCTGCACCTGCTGCAGCTGCTGCTCGGTACGATCGACGTGCCGGGCGGGTGGCGCTACAAAGCGCCGCACCCGAAACCGTGCCCGCCGGGGCCGAAGCCCGCCGGCAAGCCGGGACAGGTCGAGGCCGGAAAGCCTCTCGGCGGCGCGCCGCTCGGCTACCCGATGGGCCCCGACGACCTGATCGTCGATACGGAGGGCAACCCGCAGCGCATCGACAAGGCGTTCTCCTGGGAGGCGCCGATTGCCGCACACGGGCTGATGCACATGGTGGTGCACAACGCTTGGGTCGGCGATCCGTACAAGATCGACACGCTGTTCATGTACATGGCCAACATGGCCTGGAACTCGGCGATGAACACCGCCGAGACGATGCGCATGCTGACCGACAAGGAGCCGGACGGCAGCTACAAGATCCCGCGCATCATCTATTCGGACGCGTTTTATTCGGAGATGGTCGCCTACGCCGACCTGATCCTGCCGGACACCACCTATCTCGAGCGCTGGGACGCGATCTCGATCCTCGACCGGCCGATCGGCAGCCCCAACGGCCCCTGCGATTCGATCCGCCAGCCGGTGCTTGCGCCCGACCGCGACGTGCGGCCGTTTCAGGATGTGCTGATCGAGCTCGGCGCGCGGCTCGGGCTGCCCGCTTTCGTCAACCCGGACGGGGCGCCGCGCTATCCGGGCGGCTATAGGGACTACCTTACCTATCACGAGCGCGCCCCGGGGGTCGGGCCGCTCGCCGGTTGGCGCGGCCAGGACGGCGCCAGTCACGGCAAAGGCGCGCCCAACCCCGACCAGCTCCAGCGGTATATCGACAACGGCTGTTTCTGGAAATTGGAGCTGGCGCCGGAGCAGCGTTATTTCAAGCACGCCAACCGCGCCTATCTCGAAAACGCTGTCGCGCTCGGCCTTATCGGCAATCCGGAGCCGATCGTGCTGCAGCTTTATGTCGAGCCGCTGCAGAGGTTTCGGCTGGCCGGGCAGGGACATGGGGCTGTGCAGCCGCCTGAGCGGCTGCGGGCGCGCATAGCGACCCATTTCGACCCGCTGCCGATCTGGTACCCACCGTTCGAGGGCGCACGCGTCGACACCGAAGCCTTTCCGCTCAACGCGGTTACTCAGCGGCCGATGCCGATGTACCACTCGTGGCATTCGCACAACGCCTGGTTGCGGCAAATCTTCGGCGCCAACCGGCTGTTCATCAACCGCGTGACCGCGAACAGCCTCGGTCTGCAGGACGACGATTGGGTTTGGGTATCGAGCCACAGCGGGCGGATCAAGGCGCAGCTCAAGCTGATGGACGGGGTCAATCCGCAGACGGTGTGGACCTGGAACGCGATCGGCAAGCGGTCCGGCGCCTGGAATCTCGGCCAGGGATCGCCCGAATTCAGCCGCGGCTTCTTGCTCAACCACTTGATCGCCGAAACCTTGCCGGGCGACGCGGCTGCGGCCGAAGGCAATGCCGACCCGATCACCGGGCAGGCGGCATGGTACGACCTGCGGGTGCGGGTCGAGCGAGCGCCGGTCGAGGAAGCCGCCGAGAGCGCGCCGCATTTCGCGCCGCTGGCGCGTCCCCCCTCGCTGATCCGCGTGCCCGAGATTCTGCGCTACGGAAACCAGTTCCGATGACCGATCTGCCGATCCCGGCGCCGGGCGGCAAGAAGCTCGGGCTGGTTATCGATCTCGACGTCTGCGTCGGCTGCCATGCCTGCGCCACCGCGTGCAAGGAATGGAACAGCGGCGGTCATTCGGCGCCGCTGCCCGATTTCAGCCCCTATGGCGAAGGCGCCTGGGGCGTCTGGTTCAACCGCGTCCACTCGTTCGAGGAAGGCGATGGCGTGGGCGCGCGCACGGTGCACTTCCCGCGCTCGTGTCTGCATTGCGAGGATGCCGCCTGCGTCACGGTCTGCCCGACCGGCGCCTCCTACAAGCGCGCCGAAGACGGGATTGTCCTCGTCAACGCCGAAATCTGCATCGGCTGCAAGCTGTGCTCGTGGGCCTGCCCCTATGGCGCGCGCGAATTCGACGAGGACGCGGGGGTGATGAAGAAATGCACCCTCTGCATCGACCGCATCTACAATGACAACCTGGTCGAGGACGAGCGCGTCCCGGCCTGCGTCATGGTATGCCCGACGAGCGCGCGGCATTTCGGCGATCTCGGCGACCCGAACTCGGCGGTGGCGGAGATGGTGGCGGTGCGCGGCGGCAAGGACCTGATGCCCGAGCTCGGCTACCGGCCGGTCAACAAATACCTGCCGCCGCGGCATCTGCATGGCGAGAACCTTGCAGCCGCAGCCGCTGCGGCGGCGGTGCGTCGGCCCGAGCCCGCCGCGGCTGCCGGGGCGGGTGACAACCGGCTGCTGCGCTGGGTCGACCGGCTGCTGTCGCGGTAGATGAACCCGTCGTTCTCGATCGTCTTTTTCACCACAGCATCGGGCGCCGGGTTCGGCCTGCTCGCGCTGATCGGCGTGGCGGCGCCGCTCGGGCTGGTGCCGCAGAGCGCGCGGTTCGGTCTCGTCGCGCTGGCGACCGCGACGGCGCTCGCCGTCGCCGGGCTGCTGTCGTCGTTTCTGCATTTGGGGCGGCCCCAACGCGCCTGGCGCGCCTTTTCGCAATGGCGCTCGTCGTGG
>JAFAWI010000713.1 GCA_019241915.1 Alphaproteobacteria bacterium | reverse complement strand
CTTATGATCGCGGCGCTTTTTCAGGGACCGGACATGCCGCACAGTTTGAGGGATGAGTTGATCGCCGTTTCGCGCGAAGCGGGCGCCGCGATCCTCAATGTCTACAGCCGCGATTTCGAGGCCTCGCACAAGCACGACCGCTCGCCGGTGACCGAGGCCGACACCGCCGCCGAGGCGCTGATCGTCGAGGCGCTCGGGCGCCTGGCGCCGGACGTGCCGGTGGTCGCCGAGGAGCAATGCGCGGCCAACGGCGTTCCGGCGGATGCGGCGGAGCGCTTCTTCCTGGTCGATCCGCTGGACGGCACCAAGGAGTTCATCGCCAAGAACGGCGAGTTCTGCGTCTGCATCGGGCTCGTCGAGGACGGGCGTCCGGCAATGGGTGTGCTGCATGGCCCCGCCCGCGATGTCATCTACGCCGCCCACGGCCCCGGCACCGCGCTGCGGATCCGCGGCGCCGCAGCGGCCGAGCGGATCGCGCCCCGCGCTCCGGCGTCGGATGGCATCGATGTCATCCACAGCCGCACCAACGCGAACAGCCGCCGCCTTGCCGAGTATTTCGAGGGCCGGCCGATCCGGAAGCGCATCAGCTGCGGCAGCGCGTTGAAATTTGGCGTCCTGGCGGCGGGCGAGGCCGATCTCTACCCGCGCTTCGGTACGACGATGGAGTGGGACACGGCAGCGGGCCAGGCGATCCTTGAAGCCGCTGGCGGCAGCGTCGTGCGCGTCGCGGGCGGACCGCTCGCTTATGGCAAGGACGACCTCAAGAACGATGCTTTTCTCGCCTGGGGTGCAAAACCGGCCTGGTAGACTCCTCGCCGCGTCTATGGCGAGCGCTTGAGGCCGAGATCGGCAAGGCATGGCTCGATCGCAGCGCCCTTGTACTGGCAGGTCGCTTCGAGCGCGGCCCATTCGGCCTGGCTCGGCGATTTGCCTGACGATAGCCGCCAGATGCCGGTATTGGACGGCACCGCGTCGACCGCATCGACGTCGGCGGTGGTACAGGCGGCGAGCACCACCAGGGCGACAACGCTGAACCGGGACAAGATGCGCTCGATCAGGGTTCGTTGCCCGCTCAAGTGTGGCGCTAAATTGGGCAGGATTAGGGCCCCTCAGGCCCGTCGAATTCGCGGTCTTTCGACGAGATCAGCTCGTAGGGGAGCGCGAAGCCGGGCATCGCCTTGATCCGGCCGGCCCAGGCTTCGAGGTGCGGCCAGTTCGATATGTCGAACCCGCCCTCTGCCATGAACACCATGCGGCCCCAGCAGCCGATATCGGCGATCGTCATGCTGTCGCCGACGAGAAACGGCCGGTCTTTCACCGTCTGATCGATGAACGATAATGCCGCTTCGGCGCGGGGCCGGAATTCGGCGATGACCTCGTCATGCATCTTGCGAAAGCGCGCCGAATGGCGCACCCGCGCCACCGCGGTGACGTGGTCGGCTTCCCACGACAACCATGACCGCGCCTCCCATTTGTCCTGCTCGGTCTTGCCCTCGAAGATACCGGTCTGGCGCGCCAGGTAATCGAGGATCACATTCGACTGCAGAATCGTGAGGCCTTTGTGCTTGAGGCTCGGCACCACGCCCCAGCGGTTGATCGCCACGTACTCCGGACTGTTCTGCACCCCGGTCTTGAGGTTTACGGTGCGGAACGAGAACGGCACCCGCGCCAGCGCCAGGTACAGCATCGGCTTGTAGCTGGAGCTGGAGGTGAAGCTGCCGTAGAGCGTGAACCGGTCGCCGCTCGCCGGCTCACCGATCACTCCACGTCCCCCATGCCGAGCTGGTCGAGCAATTTGTATTCCTCGGCAAGCAGCTTGAGCCGGGTCCAGGTCGCGGGCTCGACCTCGATGCCGTTCTTGCGGCGATCCTGTTCCTTGATATGCTCGATCTCGCCGGGATAGAGCACGCCGCTCGACCCTTCAGACGGCGGCGTCTCCTTGAGATAGCGGACGAATTCGCCAACCTCCTTTTTGAATTCTGCGAGCGGGCGGAACGCGTCGACCTTGAAGCAGGCCATAAAGCAGCCGTCATTGTGCCGCCCGGTCGGCTCGACCCCGAAACCGAGCCCGGTCAGCAATCCGCACAGGATTTCGACCATAAAGGCGAGGCCGTACCCCTTGTAGCCGCCGTCTGGCCCACCCATCGGCAGCAGCGCGCCGCCCTGGCGCAGCTGGCGCGGATCGTTGGTCGGCTTGCCGTCCTTGCCGATCACCCACCCGTCCGGGACGCTTTCGCCGCGCGCCACCGCGACCGCGATCTTGCCGGCCGCTGCCGCCGAGGTGGCCATGTCGAGGTAGACCGGGCCGTCGAGGTCGGACGGGACAGCGATGGTGAGCGGGTTGGTGCCGAGCCGAGCCGCGCGCCCGCCGAACGGCGCCACCGCCTTTGGCGAGCGCCCGGAATCGGCGGTGACGAGGCCGATCATCCCCGCTTTCGCGGCCATCTGGCTGTAGCTCGACAGCCGGCCGATATGGCCTTGGCGGAACACGGTCGCCGCCGCAACATTGCCTTTCTCCGCCTTGTCGATCGTCAGGCGCATGGCCTTGTCGTTGGCGACGTAGCCGAACGCCCAATGGCCGTCGATCACAGTGTGGTTCGGTGATTCCTTGACGATCGTCCACGGGGCGCCGGGCACGATATGGCCGACCTTGATGCGCTCGATATAGGTCGGCACCTGAATGATGCCGTGCGAATCGTGGCCGACGAGGTTGGCGCCGACGATGTGGCGCATCACCAGCTCTGCCTCGTCCTTTGGGGTGCCGGCGGCGACAAACAGCGCGCGCCCGATTTCCTCGAGCCGGTCGGCCTGGATTTTTGGCATGGGGGCTTCTCCCTCGGAGCGGGGCGTCTCGCCCGCTTCTACAAAGATTAGCGCACGGAGCGCCCGTGTTTCTCAGGCCGGCTCTTTGATGTGCATCGCGCGCATCAGGCGAAGCGCCTCGGGGTCGTTGCGCACCATGGTCGCAGCGTTCTTCCCAAAATCCTCATATTCCTGCCGCATGTCGGGTGGCGCGACTTCGATCATCAGCCGATTTTCGACCCAGAACTCGATGACATGGAAGAATGGTTTGTGCCCTTGCATACCACGGCCAAACGTCTTGGCCCGCCAACCCTCGCGCGCACCGATCGCCTCGACCGTCGCGCGGTCGAGCGGCACCGAGAGCAGGATGTGAAAGGGCCAATTCCGCGGCGGCGCGGCGTTTTCGCCAAACACCACCTGATCGTCATTGGCCGGAATGTCGAGTGTCGCCTGGTCGGGATAGACCTCGATCATCGAGCCGTCGGCACCCATCGCCATGAACGCGCCCTCGAGTGGACCGAAGGGCATACATTTGCCGCCCATGATCTCGGCCAGCACCTCGCCGACGTGCTGCGGGTTCCGGGCCGGGATCGAGACATGATGGATCATCGAAATCTCCTCTGCGCGAGGCCGGCACAATAGGGCGACCGCGGCTACGTCGCCAGCGCCTGGGCCACGGCGACCAGCGTCGCGTCGGTTCCGGGCGGGCCAACGATCGACAGGCCGAGCGGCAGGCCGTCGACGGTGCTGCCGGGGATCGACACTTGCGGCGCGCCAGTGAGGCCGCCATGGCAGCACAGCCGGGTGATGCGCTCGCGCAACGGGTCGAGCACCGATAGCGGTTGGCCGCAGAGCGGCGCCGGGAATGGGGTCGTCGGCAGGCAGAGGATCGTGCCCGGCGGCAGCAGCTTGCGCATCCGGGCGCGCGCGCCGTCGCGCACCGCGGCGGCGCGGGCGCGCTCGGCGGGGGTGATGGTCGCGGCGAACGCCAGGTTACGCGCGACACTGAACTGCATGCGCGGGTTGGCGCGGTCGATCCACGCGGCAAACGTCTCCCAGGCCTCCGACGGCTGCAGGGTGCGCTGGGCATTGGCCCAGGCGACCAGACCGGGCGGCGACATCGTCTCCTCGGTCATCTCGCCGATCAGCCTGCCCAGCCGCTCGACCAGCGGTTGCAGCGCCGCGGCAGCGGCCGCATCTGCGACCGC
>JAFAWI010000494.1 GCA_019241915.1 Alphaproteobacteria bacterium | reverse complement strand
AACCAGCACGCGCCGGCCGAGGCCGCCTCCGCCGACGCTCATCCCGCGGGCGAAGCGACGACCGCAGGCGGCGAAGCCGCCACGCCCGGTGCGCCACCGCACCGGCGACGCCGTCGCCGCCGGCGGCGGCCGGCCGGCGCCGCCCCCGCGGCAGCCGCCTCGGCCGGGCCGAGCCCCGACGCCTCGGCCGACGCAGCACCGGCATCGGCCGCCGTCGATGACAGCGGCAGCGAGCCGCCGGCGCAGCACACCTCGGGCGGCGACAACACACTGCGTCTGCGCACGCGGCCGCCGCGCCGTCGACGGCGCCGTCCGCCGCTGATCGCGACGCCGCCGGCACCGGGCGGAGAGGCGACCGCCGCCGAAACGGAGGCTGCTCCGGCCGGCGCTCCGGGCGGCGAACCGGCAACCGCCGCACCGCAGAGCGGGCCGCGTGCGCCGCGGCTTGGCCTGGACGGGCAACCGCTGCGCCGTCGTCGGCGGCGTCGACCGCCGCAATTCGGCGGCGCCGGCGAGGCCGCTGCCGCTTCCGCGCCGGAAGGCGCGGCCGCGCCGCGCGACCCCAATCGGCCGCCGCGACGGCGCAATCGCGGGCCTCGTGTCGGCGCCTCCGGCACCGGCGAGAGGGCCGTCGCCGAGCCGGGAACGCCGCAACGCGAGCGGCGTAGCCCGCATGGCGCCGGCCCCGAGCGTGGCCCGCGCGAGGCGCGCGGCGACGGCGAACGGGGCCCGCGGCCGGATCGCGACCGCGATCGCCGGCGCGACGGGCGCGGGCGCGGCGACCGCCGCGACGGCAAGGGGCGCGATGGACGCGGGCGCGGCGACGGGCCGAAAAAGGTCGAGCGCAAGCTCTATTCCTACGACTCGGTGGTCGATCGCGGCTTTGAGGACATCGAGGAGGAAGGCGGCGAGACCCGCCGCATCCACTGGACGATCGTCAAGCGCACCGTCGCCGACCAGGTCAGCCGCAAGGCGATGTCGCAGAACTATGTGCTGCAGCGCGACGGGGTGGACAGCGAGTTCCCGACACTCGGCGCGGCGCGCGATACGGTCAACAAGAAGATCGTCCACCCCGAAAAGCTGACCCTCTCCAAGGCCGAGCACGCCGCGCAAAAGGGCAACAGCCGCTGATGAAGGGGCGCGGCGCCGGGCGCGCTCCTTCATTCGTCTCCCCCGCTTTCGCGGGATGACGGGTAAAGTGGCGAAAGCCTGATCGTAGGAGCGCGCGATGGACATTCCCTTCATGACCGTCGCCGAACTTGGGTGCGCTTACGACAACCGCGAGCTGTCGCCGGTCGAGGTCACGGGAACGCTGCTCGATCGCATCGTCGCGCACGACGGTAAATTCGACAGCTTCATCCGCACCACCCCCGAGCTGGCTCTGGCCCAGGCCAAGACGGCTGAGACCGAGCTGCTGGCCGGCAACCGGCGCGGCCCGATGCACGGCATCCCCTATGGGCTCAAGGACATCGTCGAGACCGCCGGCATCCCGACCACGGGACATTCCAGGCTGCGCCAGGACCACATCCCGCACGACGACGCCGAGGTGGTGCGCCGGCTCGCGGCCGGCGGCGGCGTGCTGATGGGCAAATTGGCGACCTGGGAGTTCGCCAATGGCGGGCCGAGCTTCGACCTGCCGTGGCCGCCGGCGCGCAACCCGTGGGACCGCGAACGCCTGCCCGGCGGTTCGTCGAGCGGCCCCGGCGCCGCGGTCGCCGCCGGGTTCGTCGCCGCCGCGATCGGCACCGACACCGGCGGCTCGATCCGCGGCCCCGCCGCACTCTGCGGCATCGCCGGGCTCAAGCCGACCTACGGCCGGGTCAGCCGCCGCGGCGTCTTCCCCAACACCTTCACGATGGACCATATTGGCCCGATGACCCGCAGCGCCGAGGATATCGCGCTGATGCTGCAGGTCATCGCCGGCTTCGATCCCGCCGACCCCGGCAGCGAGGACCTGCCGGTGCCGGATTATGCCGCCGCGCTGGACGGCGGTGTGAAGGGTCTGCGCCTTGGCCTTGTCGAGGGTTGGCATGACGCGCCCGGCGCGCATCCCGACCTCGGCCCGGCGATCGTCGCGGCCGTCGCTGTGCTCGAGCGGCTCGGCGCGATTGTCGAGCCGGTCAAGCTGTCGAGCCTGCGCGATTACACCGATTGCAAAACAACGATCTCGATCGCCGAACTTTACACGATCCATGAACGCGACCTGCGCACCCGCCCGCAGGATTTTGGCCGCATCCTGCGCAACCGCATCCTGCCCGGCGCGCTGATCCGCGCCGAGGATTACCAGGCGGCGCTGCGCTGGCGGGCCGCGCTCGCGCGCGAGCAGTTCGCGGCGCTGGAGCGGGTCGACGCCTTCATCACCGCCGGCGCGCGCAACATCGCCGAGCCGGCGCAGCCCGATCGCGCCGAGTCGCTGGTAGCGTCCCCCAGCATCACGATGCCGTTCAGCGTCAGCGGCGTCCCCGCCATCGCCATTCCCTGCGGCTTCAGCACAGCGGAAGGGATGCCGCTGTCGCTGCAGATCGCCGCGAACCTGTTCGAGGAGTCCACCGTGCTGCGCATCGCCTACGCCTACCAGCAGGCGACCGATTGGCACCGCCGCCACCCGACGCTGCATTAGCGGGAGGCGCGCGTGCCAGACGATCTCAGCCATTTGCCGCCGGCGACGCCGGGCGAGGTGCGACTGCTGCTCGCCCGCGCCGGCATCGCGCTTGATGACGAGATGCTGCGGCAGTTCCTCGCCGTGTGGCCGCAATTCGAGGCGATGGTGCGGCGCATACCGCGCGGACGCCGCTACGCCGACGAGCCGGCCCACGTGTTCCGCCCCACCC
>JAFAWI010000484.1 GCA_019241915.1 Alphaproteobacteria bacterium | reverse complement strand
ACGTCGAGGAATTGCGCCGCGAGCGGCACCAGCACCAGCGGCAGCCCGACACCGGTGACGCCCTTGACCAGCCCGCCGAACACGAAAATCGCGAACAGGGCGGCGAGCGGCGCCCACGACAGGCCAAGCAGCGCGTGCAGCAGCATCAGCCGTTGTCGCCCGGCGTCATCCCAAGGAAGCAAGCGATCGCGCTCCGTCGGTTGCACGAGATTGCGATGCGGCGGGAGGCCATGCAATCCAGGTCGTTTCGCGACGAACCGAACCCTCGCTCGTTTGGCACGAAATACGCTATCTTGCCGTCATGACTGCCGCGGCTGCCGAATCCGCGGCACACCATAGCCAGCGAGGAGAGTGCCACCATGCTGCCGCGCGAGGACAACGAGCTGATCTGCCGGGTCGGGCCGGGCACGCCAATGGGCGACACGATGCGCCGTTACTGGGTGCCCGCGCTGTTGTCGAGCGAGATCGGCCAGCCCGATTGCCCGCCGGTGCGGGTGCGGCTGCTCGGCGAGGACCTGGTCGCGTTCCGCGACACCAAGGGCCGCATCGGCCTGTTGGACGAATACTGCCCCCACCGCCGCGTCTCGCTTTATTTCGGGCGCAACGAGGAATGCGGCCTGCGCTGTATCTATCACGGCTGGAAATTCGACGTCGACGGCTCGTGCCTCGACCAGCTCAACGAGCCGCAGGAGCTGCAATTCAAGCACAAGGTGCACATCACCGCGTACCCGACGGCCGAACTCGGCGGCATCGTCTGGGCCTATCTGGGGCCGCCCGAAAAGATGCCGGCGCCGCCGAAATTCGCCTGGACCCAGGTCGATCCGTCACGCCGCCACGTCACCAAGGTCATCCAGGAATGCAACTATCTGCAGGGGCTTGAAGGCGGCATCGACACGTCGCACGCCCCGATCCTGCATCGCCTCTTGACCGACAACTCGACGCGCGGCGGGATGAAGCCGTCGAGCCCGTTCGTCCGCGGCAAGGCCCCGCATCTCGTCGTCGATCTGACCGATTACGGCTACCAGTACGCCGGCATCCGCCCACTCGGCGCCGACGAGAGCGAGGTGCACATCCGCACCTATCACTACATTCTGCCGTTCCATCAGATCCGCCCGTCGAAGTCGGAAACCGGCCAGCCGATGGATGCCGGGCACATCTGGGTGCCGATCGACGACTACAACACGATGGTCTACAACTGGATCTACACCACCGTGGATTCGCCGCTGACCGAGGAGGACCGGCTGGAGCGCGGCCTCGGCAACGGCCCGCTGCACGTCGACCCGAAGACGTTCCGCTCCTACGGCAATCGGGGGAACAACTACCTCTTGGATCGCGAGGTGCAGCGCACCGAGAGCTATTCGGGCATCGACGGCATCAACATGCAGGACCGCGCACTGCAGGAAAGCATGGGCGCGATCTGCGACCGCAGCCGCGAGTATCTCGGCCCCGGCGACAAGGCGATCATCCAGGCGCGCAAGCTCCTGATCAAGGCGGTGAAAACGGTGCAGGCAGGTGGTTCGCCGGCCGGCACCGGCACCAGCTACTACAAGCTGCTGGCGCATGAAGAGGTGTTGCCGAAGGAAGCCGATTGGCGTGCCGAGATGACCCCCGAGATGACCGACGGGATCATCCTGGAGACCGTTTAGGCAGTCGTCGGTGCGAGGAGCCGAAGGCGACGCGGCAATCTCCTGAAGGTGTGCATTCGCACGAGATTGCGTCGCTGCGCTCGCAGTGACACCGTGATCGGAAAGGGAGACGATTGATGCCGTCGCAGCCGTTTGCCGGGGTGCTCGTCCCGGTTCTGACCCCGTTCACCGCTGCCGGTGAGCCCGATGCGTCGCGCTTTGTCGCCTTTTGCCGCTGGCTGCTCGACGAGGGCGCCGATGGGTTGGCCATCTTTGGAACCACATCCGAAGCCAACTCGATGGCGGCGAGCGAGCGGATGACGCTGCTCGACCGTCTGATTGCGTCGGGTATCCCGGCGGCGAAGCTGATGCCGGGCGCCGGCGCCTGCTCGATCGCCGAGGCAGCGATGCTGGTCAAGCACGCCGTCGGGCATGGCTGCGGCGGCGTGCTGATGTTGCCGCCGTTCTACTACAAGGGGATGACCGACCAGGGCGTCTACGATTTTATCGCCGCCGTGATCGACCGGGTCGCCTCGTCCAAGCTCAAGATGTACCTCTACCACATCCCGCCGCAGACGATGATCCCGTTCGGGGTCGAGCTGGTCGGGCGGCTGATCAAGGCCTATCCCGAAGCGGTTGTCGGGCTCAAGGACAGCTCGGGCGACTGGAACAACACCAAGGCGCTGCTCGACGCCTATGCGAGTACCGGCTTCGGCATCTTCCCGGGCTCCGAGGTGTTCCTGCTCGACGGGCTGCGCAACGGCGGGGTTGGGTGCATCACCGCGTCGGGCAACGTCAACGTGCCGGGCATCCGCAAGGTCTACGAGAACTGGAAGACGCCGCAGGCCGACCGGCTCCAGGCCGCCGTCACCGAAGTGCGCATGACGATCCAGAAATACCCGATGGTGCCGGCGCTG
>JAFAWI010000430.1 GCA_019241915.1 Alphaproteobacteria bacterium | reverse complement strand
GGTCAGCAACTGGTTTGTCGCCCGCCGTGCTTTTGCGACCTCGTTGGCGACGCTGGCGCAGATGGCCGGCCTCGTCGCGATGCCGCTGATCGCGCAGCTGGTGATGGTGCATTCGACGTGGCGCGGCGGTTGGCTGGCGCTCGGCGTGCTGACCCTGGTTGTCGGTTTTCTGCCGACCGCGCTGCTGCTGGTGCGCCGTCCGGAGGATCTCGGGCAGCATCCGGACGGCATCGCGCGCGAGGCGGGGCAGCTCTTGTCGGGCGCCGCTTTGCCGGAACCCGATTTCTCGCGCGCGCAGGCGCTGCGGACCCGCGCCTTCTGGCTGCTGCTGCTCTACACGGCGCTCGTCTATCCGATCCAGGCCGGGATCAGCCTGCACATGGCGCCGCACCTGATCGAGCACGCCATCGCGCCGGCGGTCACCGCGACGATCGTCAGCACCTATTCGCTGATGTCGGCGGCGGCCAGCATCGTCTGCGGGCTGCTGCCGCGCCGCGTGCCGATCCGCTTTCCGATGGCCGCCATCGGCGCCTGTCTGCTGGTCAGCCCGCTGCTGATGGCCGGCATCGCTGCGCCCGCCGATGCCTATCTCGCATCGGCGCTGTTCGGGTTCGGCGTCGGCGGCGTGCTGACCCTGCTGCCGGTCGCCTGGGCGGATTATTTCGGGCGGGCCAATTTTGGCGCGATCCGCGGCGTCGCGCTGTCGGCGCAGGTCGTCGCGCAGGCGATCGGGCCGATGGTATCGGGTGTGCTGCGCGACGCGACGGGGGATTATCGGCTGTCGCTGGCGGTGTTCGCGGCGCTCGGCGCGCTGAGCATCGCAGCCGCCCTCGGCGCCAGCCGCCCGCGCCGCGCCGCAAGCTAGACCGCCGCGGCAGCGCTAGGCCCGCTTCGCCGCGCCCGCCTTTTCGACCAGCTGCGCCAGCGCCTCGTAGGGCTGCGCGCCGACGACGCCATAGCGCGCCGCGACAAAGGTCGGCACGCCGGTCACGCCGTAGCTCGCCGATTTCTGCCAGTCGGCGTCGACCTCATCCTTGAAGCGGCGCTCGTCGAGCACCCGGCGCGCCTCGGCGCCGTCGAGGCCGACGCTCTCGGCGATCTCGACCAGCACGTCCTCGTCGCCGATGTTGCGCCGCTCGACAAAATAGGCGCGGTAGAGCTTGTCGTGGATCGCCTCGCCGCCGGGCTGCGTGTCGGCCCACTTGCCGAGCTCCTGCGCGAGGCGGCTGTTGTAGGTGTGGGTGCGTTGCGCATAGGGCAGCCCCTCGGCGTCCATGCGCTCTTTCATCTGCCGGTACATCTCGTCCGGGTCGCGGCCGCGCTGCGCGTACCACGGCGCCAACTCGCGCCCCGCCGCCGGCGTATCCGGATGCAGCGGAAAGTGCACGAGCACCGGCTCGATGTCGTACGCCTGCCTGAGCTTTTCGATACGCACGGTAGCGAGGTAGCACCAGGGTCAAACGTAGTCGGTGAAGATCTCCAGCTTGACGGGTTCGCTCATGTTACAAAGCCTTTGAATTTACGTCGTCGCGCGGCGGCATCATATCCGGCGCCGGCGCCGCCGTCAGTCCCGAAAATCCTGCGCCGCAGCGTCCTTGCGGTCCAGACCAAAGCGCCTTCCGCGCGCCGCGCGATTAGCGATCGACCGGGAGCGGCGAGGCATGGCAATGCGTGCCGCGCGACCTCGACCCGACATCGAATGGGTCAAAAGCTTTGTCGACGCCGACAAGACGTTCTGCGTCTACCTGGCCAAGGACGGGGCGATCATCAAAAAGCACGCCGAGATCGGCGGGTTTCCGGCAACCAGGTCACCGAAGTCCGCAAGATGATCGACCCGACGACCGAACACGCCGCCTGAGCCTGCGGCCGCCCTCCGGTCGGCCGGAGGCGCGAGGCGCGCGATCGCTGCCGGGTCAGTCGTGCGGCTTGAGCAACTGGGCGACCGCGCGGCTCAGATCGGCCGCGCGAAACGGCTTCGCAATCAGCGGGAATTCGCCGGCCTCGGGTGCTTCCGGCCCGGCATAGCCGGTCGTCAGCAGCACCGGCAGGCCCGGCCGCATCAGCCGCGCCTGGCGGGCCAGCGCCATGCCCGAGATGCCGCCCGGCATGACCAGGTCGGTGAACAGCAGGTCGATCGGCCCGGTCCGCTCCAGCAGGTCGAGCGCCTCGCGTCCGTCGCCCGCCACCAGCGTGCGGTAGCCGAGGCTGTGCAGGATTTCGACCGAGACGTCGCGAACATCGGCGTCGTCCTCGACGACAAAGACGAGGCCGGCGCCGGCTTGCGGCTCGGCGGTCGCGGCAGGCGGTTCGTCCGCCGCGGCATCGTCCGCGCGCGGCGCCGCCGGCAGGTACAGCGTCACCCGCGTCCCCACGCCGGGCGCGCTGTCGATCCGCAGCCCGCCGCCCGATTGTTGCGCAAACCCATAGACCGTCGACAGGCCGAGCCCCGAACCCTTGCCGATCGCCTTGGTCGTGTAAAAGGGTTCGAGCGCGCGCGCCGCCACCTCGGGCTGCATGCCTTCGCCGTTGTCCTCGATGGTCAGCGCCAGATAGTCGCCCGGCGCCAGCTGAGCGTCGCGCGGCCGCTGCGCTTCGCCGACATAGCTCGTCCGCAGCAGCACCCGGCCGCCGGCGGGCATCGCGTCGCGCGCGTTGATGACGAGGTTCATGACCGCCGCCTCGAAGTGGGCCGGATCCACTAGGCACAGCGGCAGGTCGGGCACGCCCTCGATCGCGATATGCACGGTTTCGCCGAGCGCGCGGCGGATCAGCATCTCGATCTCGGTGAGCATCGCGTTGAGGTCGGCGGGTACCGGCCGCAGCGCCTGTCGCCGCGCGAACGCCAGCAGGTGCTGCGTCAGTTGCGCGCCGCGGCTGAGCGATCGCAGCGCGGTTTCGGCATGGCGGGCGACGCCGCCACCCGGCTCCTGGCGCAGGATCATTTCGAGGCTGCCCATCGCGGCGGTGAGCAGGTTGTTGAAATCGTGCGCGACCCCGCCGGTGAGCTGGGCCACGGTCTCCAGCTTCGACAGCCGTTCGAGCCGGTGCCGCTCGGTCGTCTCGTGCAGGATGCAGACCGCGCCGACGATCGCGCCGCCCTGGTCGTGGAGCGGGGTGAAGTCGGCGTCGTAGACGATCTCGGCGCCGCGGCCGCGCGAGAAAAACCGGTGGTCGCGCATTTCGGCGCGCCGTCCCTGCAAGGTCTGGCGCCAGGCATGCCCGACCGGGTGGTCGGCGAACCCTGGGAACACCTCGAACACGGTCTTGCCCAGCACCGCTTGCCGCGGCTGGCCGTTGATCCGCTCCATCGCGGCGTTCCACACCAGGTGGCGCAGGTCCTGGTCGACGACGACGATGCCTTCCGCGGTGTTTTCGATGATCAGCTCGAAAAGCTGCCGCTCGCGCCGCAGCCGCTCCTCGATGTCGTCGCGGCCCGGCCCCCCGCCGCCCGGCGGCGGGGTTAGCGTTTCGGGTGCCTCGGGCTCGCGGCTGTTCACGCGGGACATAGTAAACCGCGGCGCCGGTTGCGGAAACCGCTGTGGACGCTGGCGGTTGCGGCGGGCGCGACGGCGCTGCTGGCGCTGCCCGGCCCGCCGGCGGCGGCCGACTGAACGGCCGGCCGCCGCACCCGCCGGTTGCGCGGCGGCAACGGCAACGGCTTGTTTTCGTTAACCCGCCGACAAAGATGTTGTGGCAAGCTGGACAAAGCTGTTCGCTCGGGAGGATCGTGATGCGCCGCGCCCTAGCCGCCCTCGTCGCCGTGTTCGCGGCCCTCGCGCCGATCGGCGGCCAAGCCTGCGACTGTCCCGGCACGCATCGCGCGGTGCGGCACCACGCGGCGATGCATCGCGTCTACCGCCACACGGTCGCGCAAACCTATCTCGGCTGCCCGGTTACCTTGGCCTCGTGGCTCCGCCCCGGTTGCGACACCTATTACCGCAGCTACGTCGACCTGAACTGACCGCGTCTCCCGGAGGGTGAAACATCGGCACCGCGCGGCAGGCATCGAGAGGGCGGTGGCGGGCCGCGCCCGACGATGATGAGCACTATGTCTACGCCATAGCCCTCTGAGTGCCGGGGCTGTCAAGCAGCGGCCCAATCAAGATAGCGGCGTATCCGCTCTGGCAGAAGCGCGCGCTGCTCCTGTGCGAACCGAAGGAGTTGTTCTCGCGAGATGC
>JAFAWI010000320.1 GCA_019241915.1 Alphaproteobacteria bacterium | reverse complement strand
GAATTCGACCGTGTGGGTCTTGCCGAGCACGACCATCCCGGCCGCAAAGAATTTACGGGCCAGCGTGGCGGTCGTCGGCGAACGCCGCTCCCGCCATACGGCGGAGCCGCCCGTCGTGACGCGGCCTTGGAGGTCGATCAGGTCCTTGAGGGCAATCGGCACACCGTGCAGCGGTCCGACCGCATGCCCGGCGCGGATCGCCTTCTCTGCCGCTTCGGCCGCGGCCTTTGCCTCGTCGGCATAGACCGCGATGTACGCGTGCAGCCGCCGGTCCTGCGCCGCGATGCGTGCGAGAAACGCCTCGACCGCGTCGACCGGCGACAGGTCGCGCACCGCAATGCGGCGCGACAGTTCGGCGGCGGATAACAGGCTGGGATCGGAGTGCGGCATCGGCGGCGGTCTCGGCAGTGGCGAAGGCACAATACGCCGCCGCTTGCCACCCCTCCAGCGCGACACGCGGCGCGCTCGTTCGGAAAGGCGCGGCGACGCCTTGGGCTGGCGGACGATGAGCAGGCGGTGCAGCCGGCCACCGATGGCCCGGGTTCCGCTTTTGCCCGCTGAAATGGCTCCCCGGGCCGGATTCGAACCAGCGACCCAGCGGTTAACAGCCGCTTGCTCTACCACTGAGCTACCGGGGATCAGGGTCGAGTGGCATATAGGCGCGCGCCTTCGCAGGGGTCAAGCCCAAGGGACGAACGCGCTTACCAGCGACGCGGGTGCGGCTATGATCTGGCCGCGTCGCGATCGATTCCTCAGGAGCACCGACAATGCCCGACCGGAAACCCGCCCTTGCCTTGATGGCCAACCCAGGGGAGCGGCGCGCTGCGCTCGACATCGCCCGCGAGATCGAACGGCGCGGCTTTGCCGGGATCTCGGTATCGAGCTCGTTCGGCAACATGTCGCAATGCGTCGGCTTGGGCTTTGCGACGCAGCGCATTCCCTTCGCCACCGCAATTGCGCCGATCTATGCTCAGGCAATCGACGAATTCGCGCAGAACGCGGCCTATCTGCACGAGGTGTCGGGCGGCCGCTTCCAGTTCGGCATCGGCATCGCGCATGCCCCGGCCTACGCCCGGTTCGAGGTCAAGCCCGGCACGCCGCTCGGCGACACGAGGGCGTTTGTCGAGAAGTTCAAGGCGCACACCGAATACGGGCCGCTGCCGCCGGTGATCCTGGCGGCGCTGCGCAAGCGGATGATCGCGTTGTCGGCCGAGATCGGCGACGGTGTCGTGTTCGCCAATGGCAGCCGCGCCTTTATGCCGGATTCGCTGTCGGCATTGCCCGAGGCGAAGCGGCGCGACCCGAATTTCTTTATCGGCAACCGGGTGCGCACCTGCATCTCGGACGATGTCGCCGAGGCGAAGGCGGCGTTGCGGCGGTCGATGGCGGGCTATTGGCTGATGCCCAACTACCGCAACTACTGGAAGGAAACCGGCTACGCGGACGAGATGGCGACAGCCGAAAGGCTGATCGCGGAAGGGCGCGCCGGCGAGATGCCGAATTACCTGACCGACCGCTGGCTCGACGACTGCACGCTCTACGGGCCGGCGGCGCGGGTGCGCGAAGGGGTGGAGGCGTGGCGTGCGGCCGGCATCACCACACCGGTCGTCGTGCCGATTTCGCCGGACGGCGACCAGACGGCCGCACTGCGCACGGTGTTCCGCGCGTTCGACTGACGCATGGCGCCGTCGCGACGGGCGCCGGCAAGCTCCGCCCGGGTGCCGGCGGCCGCCTATCTGTATTTGGCGGTCATCGTGCTGACCTGGGCCGCCAACTGGCCGCTGATGAAGCTGGCGATCGGCCAGGTGCCGCCGCTCGAATTCGTGCTGCTGCGCCTTGCCGGAAGTCTGCTGCTGATCGCGCCGGCGCTCGCCGCCCGGCGCCTGCCGCTGCTGCCGCTTGCGGGCGAGCGGCTGGCGCTGTTCTGGGTCGGCGAGGCGCAGGTCGCGGGTTTTCTCGTCTGCAGCATCATCGGCCTGTCGATCCTGCCGGCGGGGCGGGCGATCGTGCTCGGCTACACGATGCCGCTTTGGGCCATCCCGATCGGCCTGTTCGTCTGGCCGGAACCGCTCGGGCGCGCGCAGTTGGTCGGCGCCGGGATCGGCTTTGCCGGCTTGCTGCTGTTCATGAACCCGCGGCTCGTCGATTGGCGCGAACCGCGCGTTCTCGGCGGCAATGCGCTGCTGCTGCTCGCCGCGATCCTGTGGGCGCTGGGCTCATGCTACTACCGGCGGCGCCGGTTCCGCTCGCCGTTTTGGGTGCAGACCTTCTGGCAGCTCGCGGTCAGCCTGCCGCCGGTCGCGGCGATCGTCGCGGCGACGCCGGGTCCGATCGAGTGGTCGCCGACGCTGGCGGCAATCGTCGTCTACAACTGTATCGTCACCACCGCGCTCGGCTATTTTCTCTGGGGCAAGGTCTTGTCGATGATGCCGGCAGCGACGGCGGGCCAGGTGCTGACGCTGACGCCGATCGGCGGGTTTGTGCTGTCGCTGCTGATGTTTGGCGGCGCGCTGAGCGGCGATGTCGCGATCAGCATCGTGCTGATCGCCGGGGGGATTTTCGTCACCCTGCGCCGTGCATAGCACCGCTCGCGACGGATCGGTTCAAACGCGGCGTTCGCGCCGTCGCGGCAGGCCGTTCGAGTTCGCCGCGCGCCGCCAGCTGTTTGATGCGGTCGGCCGTGCGCAGCGCGATTGCCTGGATCGTCAGCGACGGATTGACCCCGCCGACCGTCGGAAAAACCGAGCCGTCGCAAATCCACAGATTGGGGATGTCCCAGCTGCGGCAGTCGGCGTCGACGACGCTGCGGCGCGCGTCGTCGCCCATGCGGGCGGTGCCGTTGAGGTGGCAGGTGTCGTCCTCCTCGTCCCACAGGTTGCCTACGCGCGCGGCGTCGAGGCAATCGCGCATGGCGCGCAGCGCGTGGCGGATCAGCCGCTTGTCGTTGTCGCCGTAAGAGAACGTGACGCGGGCGACCCGCAGCCCGTATTCGTCGACCTCGTCGGCCAACGTCACCCGGTTGCGCTCGTCGGGCATGATCTCGCCGACGACCTTCACGCCGACCGCGTGGTTGTACTTTTCCATCTCGTCGCGCAGTGCTTCGCCCCAGAGCCTTTTCGACGCGGTGACAATGCCGACCCAAGTAACCGGTAGCGGGCCTTGCGCCATGTAGCAGTATCCGCCAAAGAAATCCTTGCCGTCGTCTTGGTAGTTCCAATGTTCGGACAGGCTGAGCGACGGCGGCCCCTTGTACCAGCGGATTTCTTCCGGCGCCGTGCCGTAGACCGCCTGGTTCGCCTGCACCATCAGGTTGCGGCCGACGAGGCCGGAGCTGTTGGCGAGCCCGTCGGGATGCCGGTTGTCCGCCGATAGCAGCAGCAGGCGCGGCGTCTCGATCGCATAGCCGGCGACGACGACGTTACGCGCGCGCTGAAAGCGCCAGCGCCCCTCGCGGCAATAGTGAACGCCGGTCGCGAGGCCGGTCTCGCGGTGCGTCTCGATACGGCCGACCATCGCCAGATCGCGGATTTCGGCGCCCGCCGCGACGGCGCGCGGGATCCACGTGATCAGCGCGCTTTGCTTGGCATTGGTCGAGCAGCCCTGGACGCAGAACCCACGGTAGACGCAGGGCGGCGAGGCGCCGCGCGGCGTCGAAATGGTGGCGAGCGGCGTCGGCGTCCATTGAATGCCGAGCGCCTCGGCGCCGATCGCCAGCACCTTGGCGGCGGCGTTGAGCTCGTGCGGACGGTAGGGATAGCGCGGCCGCTTCGGCCCCCAGGGATACGAGACGGGACCGGAGATCGACAAGGCTCGCTCGACCGCGCCGTAGTATTCCCACATCTCGCGCCAA
>JAFAWI010000267.1 GCA_019241915.1 Alphaproteobacteria bacterium | reverse complement strand
TAGTCAGGCCGGCGTCACCACTTCATCGGCTGGCGGCAGACCGAATACCACAGGCCGAGATTCTGCTGTTTCCACTGCTCGGACGAGCAGTCGCGCTTGAGGATTTCGTCGGACGAGGCTGGTGCGCTCGCGGCGGCGACCGGCTCGCCGGTGCTCTTGCTGCCGCCAAACCAGCCGCAACCGGCCAGCGACAGCGACGCCGCCAGCAAAACGAGCCTCAGCCTCACCCGATCCTCCCCCGATGCCGGCTCAACCGCCCCCTGCCACCCATGATATCCGACTTCACGGCAAAAATATGGTCGGATGCCGACGGCGGCTCAGCGGATGTCACCGACCGCCGGCATGCGCAGGACCGCCGGGTCGAGGACGGTGCGTGCCGCCGAGACCAGCGAATCGACTGCATCGACGCCGCGCATCAGCCTCGATGAGGCGACGCGGTCGTCGTCGCTGTCGCCGCCGGTAAGGCGGGCAAGCAGCGTGGCGGCAAGGCCGCGCTCCTTGGGGAAGACGACCACCTCGATCGGTGCGTCGGGCGCCAGATGCGCCGCCTGGCGCGCCAGAGCAAAGGCGGTCTCGTAGCCGCCCAGCGCATCGACGAGGCCTTTCTCCTTGGCATCGGCGCCGGTCCAGACGCGGCCCTTGGCGACTGCTTCGACCGCGTCTGGGTCGAGGCGGCGGCCTTGCGCGACATGCGCCTTGAACCCGGCGTAGACCGAGTCGAGCGAGGCGTTCAGCCGCGCCTTCGCCTGCGGCGAGAAATCCTCGGTCACCGCGTACATCCCGGCATTCGCGCCGCGCTGCACCGAATCGACCCTCACGCCGAGCTTCTCCATCAACCCGCCAATCACGACCTTGCCGGCGAGCACACCGATCGAGCCGGTCAAGGTAGCCGGCTCGGCGACGATCTTGTCGGCCGCCGCGGCGATGTAATAGCCGCCCGACGCAGCGACATCGCCCATCGAGACGACCACCGGCTTGCCGCGCTCGCGCGCGCGACCGACCTCGCGCCAGACCGTTTCGGATGCGGTCGCCGACCCGCCGGGGCTGTCGATGCGGACGACGATGGCGCGCACGTCGCTGTCGCGCCCGGCCGCATCGAGCGCCTTGGCCATGGCCCGCGCGGTGAAGTCGGTGTCGGAGGCGATGCCGCCGGCGCCGTTGCGGGTGATCAGCCCGGTGCCAAAGACCAGCGCGATCTTGCTGCCGCTCGCATGCGGCCGCCCGGCCCTCTCAAGATAGCGCGACAGCGAGACGAACTTGGCGTCGGGACCGGCCTTATCCCGTGCCCGGCGCCGCGCCTCGTCGCGGTAGCCGAGACGGTCGATCAATTTGGCCTCGCGCGCCTCGTCCTGCAGCAGCGGCGCCCGGTCGGTCAAACCGGCAATCTGATCCGGCGTCGCATGCCGCGCCTCGGCGATGTCCCGGTCGATCTGGGCCGAGAGCGAGACCAGCAGCCCCTCGACCTCCTCGCGCTGCGGCGCGGTCATCGCGCTCTCGGTCAGGCTGTTCATCGCGGTCTTGTATTCCTCGCGATGTTCGAAATCCGGAGTGATGCCTATCTTGTCGAGCGCCCCGCGCAGGAACGGGGTCTCGCTGCGCAGACCGGTGAGGCCGACCTCGCCCAGCGGCTGCAGCCAAATCTCGTCGCATGCGGTGGCGAGGTAATAGGGCCGCGTGCCGGGGCCGCCTTCGCCGAACGTGTCGGCGTAGGCGAGCGCGAATTTGCCTTTGGCGCGGAACGCGGCGATCGAATCGCGCACCTGCTGCACCTTGGCCAGCGCCATCGAATCGTCGCCGAGCTCGACGACGAGACTCCCGACCCGCGGATCGTCGGCAGCCCGGCCGAGCGCATCGACAAAGTCGCGCAGTGTCGTGTTCTCGTCGAACAGCAGGCGCGACAGCGGCGATGCGTCGGCGCCGTCGCTCAGCCCCGCGCTGAGATCGGCGGTCAGGACGATTGCCTCGGGTAGCTGCTTCGCCTTGTCGGCGACGCGCAGCGCCACCGCAGCAACGCCGACAAGCGCGAGAAAGCCGACCACGGCGACGATGCCGATGACGACAAACAGGCCGGTGAAAAAGCGGCGCATGGCGGCTCCGATCTGTGGGTCCGAGGCTTTTACCGCAACCGCGCCTCGGCCTCAGCACCCGCTGCTGCCCCCGTCCCCGCCGCCATCGCCTCCACCCTCGCCGCCGGCATCCGAAAAGCCGGAATCGAACCCGGCGAAATCGATCCCGGAAAAATCCACGGCGTCCAAGTCAACATTGGCGAAATCGAAGCCGCCGGATCGATCAACATCAGCGAAATCCGCGCCGCCGCCATCGCCGGAGCCGATGTCGTCTCCGGGCGCATACCGACGCACTGCCGCGGCCAGCGCCTCGTAATGCGGGCGCAGCTCGTCGATCAGCAGAATCGCGCCGCCGAGCGCGGCGGCCAGCGCCGCGGCTTGCACCGGGTCGCGGTCGAGGAAGCGCGGGATCTCGCGTGCGTCGCGGATCGCGCGTTCGAGCCGCTCGCGCTCCGCCTCGCCGGTCGCCGTGCGGCCCAACCGCGTTGTCGGAAACAGGCCGAGGATACGCGCCGGCCGGTAGGTCGCCAGACCGCGTTCGATCAAGACCGGCGCCACATGATCCTTGACGAACCCGCCGAGCGCGCCGCCATAGGCCCGCTTGGCCAGCGCCACGACCCGGCTCATCGACCCGTCAGGTCCGGCGGCGCGAACAATGCCCAGCAGCGAGGCGGCCGCCGGCGGCAATATAGGCGCCCGATCGGGTGACGCATACAGGTGCACGTCATGCATCCGGCGCAGCATGACGCGGCGCTCGACCGTCTCCATGCGGACCAAACCCTGGACGATCAGGGCGAGCAGGCCCAGCTTCACCGCCTTGGCCGGCGCGGTGCGCGGCAGCGACAGCAGCACATAGGCTTCTGCGGCGCCGAGCGCCTGTCCAACCGCCATCCATCCCCCTCCCTGGCGCAAGGCGCGCGAACTTAGTGGCCCTGCTCATACCGCCAGCAGCATATGCCGGAGCCGCCACCCTCGACTGTTCGCGGAAGCGGCGCGGGCTACGATTCTTCGGCCAACCTCGCCCACAAGGCGGTGTCTCACCGACCGCATCGTCGAACGCGCCGCCGACTACCTCAACGGCAAGACCGACAGGGACATGCGGCGCAACAAGC
>JAFAWI010000614.1 GCA_019241915.1 Alphaproteobacteria bacterium | reverse complement strand
CCGATTCGCGGCTGGTGCTGCTGACGACCGCCGGCAGCATTCCATTGCACCGGTTCGCGTTCACCGCCGGCGACACGATCCTGCTCGGGCGCGAGACCGCGGGCGCGCCGCCCGAGGTGCACAATGCGGCGGCGGCGCGCGTCGTCATTCCCTTGCGCGCGTCCGCCCGATCGCTCAACGTCGCGCAGGCCGGGGCGATCGCGCTGTTCGAGGCGCTGCGCCAGACCGGCGGGCTCCCGGCGATGTGACCGCGATGGCCGACGACCCGAGCGCAGCTATCCCCGAACCCGATCGCCGGCAACGCGCCGTCGCATGGTTTGGCGGATTGCGCGACCGCATCTGTGCGGCCTTCGAGGCGCTCGAGGACGAGCACGCCGATGCCCCCGGCGCCCGTTTCGAACGCCGCGACTGGCAGCGACCCAATCGCGATGAACCCGGCGGCGGCGGCACGATGGCGGTCATGAAAGGCCGCGTCTTCGAAAAAGTCGGCGTCAACGTCTCGACCGTGTTTGGCGAGTTCGCGCCCGAGTTCCGCGGCGAAATTCCGGGCGCCGCCGAAGATCCGCGCTTCTGGGCCGCCGGCATCTCGCTGGTTGCGCACCCGTGCTCGCCGCTGGTGCCGGCGGCGCACATGAACACGCGGCACATCGTCACCCGCAAGGCCTGGTTTGGCGGCGGCGCCGACCTGACCCCGATCTACCCGGACGAAGCCGCCGCCGCGGAGTTCCACGCGGCACTGCGCGGTGCCTGCGACACCTATGCGGGCGACGCCTATGTCAAATACAAGAAATGGTGCGATGAGTATTTCTTCCTGCCGCACCGCGACGAGCCGCGCGGCGCCGGCGGCATCTTTTTCGACTATCTCGACAGCGGCAATTGGGAACGCGATTTTGCCTTTGTGCGGGCGGTCGGCGAGGCGTTCCTTGCCGGCTACGCGCAGATCGTGCGCGCCCGCATGCGTCACCCGTGGACGGCCGAGCAGCGCCGGCACCAGCTAGTGCGCCGCGGCCGCTACGTCGAGTTCAACCTGCTCTACGACCGCGGCACCCGGTTCGGCCTTAAGACCGGCGGCAATGTCGAGGCGATCCTGATGTCGCTGCCCCCCGAAGCCGCCTGGCCCTGAGGAACGCGCCCG
Source organism: Alphaproteobacteria bacterium (assembly GCA_019241915.1). Classification (GTDB taxonomy): domain Bacteria; phylum Pseudomonadota; class Alphaproteobacteria; order ATCC43930; family CGMCC-115725; genus DATARH01. Next base: position 2,955 of record JAFAWI010000614.1, on the reverse strand, counting down.
CCCGCGGCGGCGTTGGGCCTGTGATGGCCAGAGCCAACATCAACGACCGCATCTCGCTCGAAGCGGCCTATCCGGCCGAGCGCTTTGCGCGCGACGCGGCGCAGAACGACGTTGCGCCGAACCAGTTGGTGCGCGGGGTGCGGATCGGTTCGGCGCCGGACGAGGCGGGCTGGTTCGACCTCGAGCCGGCGGCGCGGCACGTCGGCGAGCCGGAGACGCCGCATTTTGTGGCGCCGGCGCGTCGCGTCGAACCGCTGGTCGAGCGCGGCCGCTACAGCGCGCCGAGGGAGACGGCCGCGCCCGATCCCGACGACGGCTACCGGCGCTTTCTCGACGACATCGTCGATGCCGCGCGCCGCTTCGGCTACCGCGCCGAGGCCTCGCCCGGTATCGCCGACCCGCGTCTCAAAGGGCTACGGCAGTAAGCCTCCAGAACGGGGCATGGCCGATCTGAAGATAGCGGAGCCCCTCCCAGCTGGTACTCGGCTCACCCTCCCCGCTAGCGGGGAGGGGATGGGGTGGGGACTGCGCCGCGGCTCGCTGCTTACACCTGCTGGATCGCCGAGAGCAGCCAATGGCCGCCGCGGCGGCGGACAAAGGTCCACACCTCTTCGCTCTCGGTCGGCACCCGCGCGTCGCCGGCCACCACGGCGCCGGGCGCACCGGGAGCGGCGCCGATCCGCGCGGTGTAGTCGAGCGCGGTCCAGCGCATATACGCGGTAGCGTATTCGAGATCCCCCTCTTCCCAGCTCTCGGTCAGCTCGGCCTTGACCAGATTTACGTTGGAGACGCGGTTCTCGACCCCCTGGCTCGAGTTGCGTGTCAGTTCTTCGGAGAAGTACTCGACCATCTCCGGCGTCATCAGCTGGCGCAGCTGCGAGAGGTCGCTGCGGCCCCAGGCTTCCTGCACCGCCGCGTGGATCGACTGGAACGCGCTGAGGTCGGCGTCGCTGACGCTGATGTCGCGCCCGCGATAGCGCTGCGCCGGCGCCGCGGCGGCGCCGACCGAACGCGGTGCGAACCCGCTGCCGCCGCCGGCGAAAGCGCCCGAGAACAACCGGATCAGGAAGAAGATCAACAGCCCAATGATCAGAAAGGTGAACAACCCGCCGAACATGTGCCCAAAGAAGCCGCCGCCGAACAGCATCGAGCCGATAAACCCGCCGAACAGCCCGGTAAGGAATGGATGCCGCGAGAAAAACCCGCCGCCGCCGTAGGCACCGTAGCCGCTGCCGTAGGACGGCGCCGACGGTGTCTGATAGCTCCGGCTGAGCGGCGCCGCACCGTTGTTCTCAAAGCTGCGCGAGCCGCGGCTGCCCATGCCCGAGAAGCCGCCGCCAAAGCTGGTGCCGGCGCGCGCCTCCGCGAGGCTGGGGGTGAGCGCAAGGGTCAGGCTGAACAGCAGCGCCGCAATCATGCGCCAGCGCAAGCTTCGTTTGGTCATCGCCGTCTTCCGGTGTCCGCCCAAAATATCCGGCTGCATATGGGGTGCCGCAACCGCTTTCAACAGCGGGCGCGCGAATCGCGCGGGGGCTGGTTCGCTTGATTGGCGTGCCGCGCATCGCCATATATCCCGTGCCGCCGGGTGCCGCTTTTGGGTCCGGCGCGTGTCTCGCTCGGTGAGGAGAAGCCGCCATGGCACGCCTATCGCTGTTCAGCTCGCCGCTGTTGCTGGGGTTCGATCATTTCGAGCGCGCGCTCGACCGGGTCAGCAAGGTCTCGAGCGATGGCTATCCGCCGTACAATATCGAGCAGGTGGATGAAAATTCGCTGCGCATTACGCTCGCGGTGGCCGGTTTCTCGATGGCTGACCTCAAGCTGACGATCGAGGACAATCAGCTCGTCGTCCGCGGCAAGCAGGCCGACGACGACAACCGCATCTACCTGCATCGCGGCATCGCCGCCCGGCAATTTCAGCGCTCGTTTGTCCTCGCCGAGGGTATCGAGGTGCGCGGCGCCTGGCTCGACAACGGCCTGTTGCACATCGATCTGATGCGTCGGCCGGTCGAGACTCGCGTGCGCACGATCGAGATCAAGGATGCCGCCGCCGGCGAGGGCGCGGTCGGGGTGACGCGAACCACCCCGACGCTGGTGCGTTCATCAAAGTAGCTATCGCCAACCAAGCTTGGCTTGAAATTCGCATGTCCCAGGCGGGTTTAGCCCGTGCGGGGACGCAAGACATCGCCTGCCGTCGGTCAGGATCGCGGCAGGGGAGAGGTAGAGATGCAGACGATCGAAGAAATGCGCCACATGACCGCCAACGATCTGGCCATGCTGGGGATGCAGGATATCGCCTACGTCAAGCCGGTGACGGTCAACGGCGCCGCCGGCTACGCCATCCATGCCGCGGACGGTACGCAGATGGCGCTGACCGGCGACCGGGCAATCGCCTTCGCGGTGGTGCGCCAGAACGAGCTGGAGCCGGTCAGCGTCCACTAAGCGCTTTCCACGGTGATGCGGAAGCACGCACTCGGGAGGGGCCGGGACGACCCCGCCAGCACGTGGCTTAGCTTGTCGCCGGCTCGTTGTATTCGGCGTCGCTGACGTGCTGGCTCCAGGCGGTCCCCTGGCCCTGCTCGCCGGCTTCCGACAGCGCCAGGTGCGAGAACAGCCGGTCGGGCGAGGCGCCGTGCCAGTGCAGCGTGTCCGGCGGGATGTTGACGACATCGCCGGGGTTCAGCACTTGCGGCTTTTCGCCCTTGAAGCAAATGCGGCCGATCCCCGACAAACAGTAGAGCGTCTGGCCGACCGGGTGGGCGTGCCACGCGGTGCGCGCGCCGGGGGTGAAGGTGACGACCGAGCCGCCCATTCGCGACGGCGACTCGGCGGTGACCACCGGGTCTTGAAAGACGACGCCGGTAAAGGTCTCGGCCGCGCCGCGCCGCGTCTGCCGCGCGCCGGCGCGAATGACCCCTGCTTTGACAGGCATGGCTCTCTCCTCATTGACTTGCCGCC
>JAFAWI010000249.1 GCA_019241915.1 Alphaproteobacteria bacterium | reverse complement strand
ACGATACTGGCGGCGGCCATGTTGTCGCGCTCGCTCGGCGAGAGGCGGCGATTGGGCACCGGCGTGAACCAGATGTCGGCATCCAGGCCGAGCTGATGGGAGGCGTGGCCCGTTACCATCGGCCCGCCGCGCGGCTGTCCGAGATCGCCGACGAGCAGCCCCGGCCAGCCTGCGGCCGACGCTGCGGCCGCGAGCCGCTCGATCGCTGCGATCAGCACCGGGTGTCCCCAGGCCCGGTTGCGGGCGGGACGCATCACCTGCCAGGTCGGGCCCTCGGCCGGCAGCGCAACGGCACCGGCGATGCAGCCCTTGGTATAGCTTCCGATCGAGCGCGGCGGACCGGCAGACGGGGAGGCGGCGAGGCCGAACACGCGTTTTGCCGCGTCGGCGGGCAGCGCCGCCAGCAGCGCCGCGCGCTTGGCCGCCTCGCTCGCCGCAAGCTCCTGCGCGCCGAGGGCCCCGGGGTTGGCCAACCAGGCGACGACCGCAAACCACAAACCCGCGCGCCTGGCGGCTGAGCCGGTGAGCCGCAATCGAGACATTCGACGGTATTTTATCAGATTAAGCATCAATAGCCGTGATCCGCCGGCCTTCTCGCATTATCTTCGCTGCCCGAGCAGCCGTCTTCCCGGAATTTAAACTCCCTCGATCATGCAGGGCGCAGAGTCGTTACGCCGCACATCCAAGCGAATCCTCGTGGTCGAGGACAACGAGCTCAACATGAAGCTCCTCAACGACGTCCTTGAGGCGCACGGGTTCGAGGTGCTGTCGACCTCGCGCGGCAAGGTCGCGGTCGATTGGGCGCACCAACACCGGCCCGATCTGATCCTGATGGACTTGCAGCTACCGGACCTGTCGGGGCTCGACGCGACGCGCCAGCTGAAAGCGGATGAGGCGACCAGCGCAATTCCGATCATCGCGGTGACCGCCTTTGCGATGGCGGGCGACGAAAAAAAAGCGCTCGACCACGGCTGTGATGCCTATGTCGCCAAGCCCATCGTTCTGCGGGATTTTCTCGACCTGATCGACCGCTTTATCGGCATCCCGAAGCACCCGACTCAGGGATGATGCGACAATTCGCCGCTTAGCCTCGACCGGCATCGAGCGGTACCCGATTGATCGGCTTGGAGGGGGAAACCATGGCTGTGAGGCGAACCGTGAGGCGCGCGGTTGTGGGGTTTGGCATCGTGACGGCGGGGGCGCTGGTGGCGATGCATCCGGGCGCGGTGCGGGCGTTCTACCTCGACATCTACCCGGAGGACCCCGCCAAGGCGCAGGCGCTGACGCTGTGCTTCGCCGAAAACCATGCCTTCAACCGGCTCGACTCAAGCGAGCGCGACGCCTGCTACCGGCATGTCCTGCAATCGGCCGGCGAGGTCGCCGCCGCGAGTATGGCCACCGCCAATGCCGTCGATCTGCGGCGGGCGGCGGGGCAAACGGGAATGCCCCGCAACGATGTCCGCCGCCTGGAGCAGACCGAAACCCTGCTGCACGGCGCGCATTGAACCGCGCGACCGGCTTGCCGTAATTCGCGACCGATCCCGGGCCGCTTTTCGTGGCAATGACGGCGGAGTAACGTCGCGCCGGCAACGGTCAGCAGGCGCATGACGAAAACCGCCTCTTCGATAAAGCTGTTCGGTTTCTTTCGTTCGTCCGCGGCATTTCGTGTGCGCATCGCGCTGAACCTCAAAGGGCTCGGTTACGAGGATGCGTTTATCCACCTGCGGCGAGGCGACCAGCGCGGTGGCGATTTCCTTGGTGTCAATCCGCAGGGGCTTGTGCCGGCACTGCAGACCGACGGCCAGACGCTGATCCAGTCGCTGGCGATTATCGAATATCTCGACGAAACCCATCCCGAGCCGCCGTTCCTGCCGGCGGACACCGCAGGGCGCGCACGCGTGCGGGCGCTGGCCGGCGTTGTCGCCTGCGACATCCATCCCGTTAACAATCTCCGCGTGCTGCGCTATTTGAGCCGGCCGCTGGGCCACGACCAGGCGGCGATTGAGGCTTGGTATAACCATTGGATCGCCACGGGGTTCGAGGCGTTGGAGCGGTTGCTGGCGGAGGATCGGCGCACCGGCGCGTTTTGCCACGGCGACCGGCCCGGGCTTGCCGACATCGCTCTGGTGCCCCAGGCGGTCAACGCGGAGCGCTACCGGCTCGACCTGTCGCCCTACCCGACCATTGCGCGCATCTGCCAGGCCTGCATGAAGCTCGACGCCTTCGCCGCCGCCCATCCGAACAGCCAGCCCGATCGCGATGACTGAGCGGGTCCGTGCGCCGCACCGGCTCCTGCGGCTGCTGTCCTGGGCCGGTGCGCTCGCTGCGGCGGTGCTGGTCGACGGTTGCCGGCCGGTCGCCGCCGACAACAGCGGCGGCACAAGCCCCGCCGACGTGGCGTTTATCGAGCGGACGATGCAGGAGGTCGAGAAAAGCTATGTCGAGCCGGTGAAGCCCAACGACCTCGTCACCGGCGCGCTGAAGGGCATGTTGAACCGGCTCGACCCGCATTCCGACTATATGGACGAGCGCGAGTTCCGTGACCTG
>JAFAWI010000136.1 GCA_019241915.1 Alphaproteobacteria bacterium | reverse complement strand
CGCGGGAATGACGGGTCAACTTCACTCGCGGTCATGCTCTCTAGCCCGCGCTATACGTCGAGGTCGCGGGCGAAGCGGGCGTTCTGCTGGATGTAGTGGAAGCGCAGCTCGGGGCGGCGGCCCATCAGGGTTTCGACCAGCTGCTCGGTGCGCCTGCGCGCTTCGACCGCGGTTTCGACCGTCTCGTCCTCGGTCTCGGACCTTGGCAGGTTGACGCGCAGAATGTTGCGTTGGGCCGGGTCCATCGTTGTCGCCCAGAGATATTTCGCCGGCATCTCGCCAAGGCCTTTGAAGCGGCTGATCTCGATCTTGCCGCGCCCGTTGAAGGCGGTGGCGAGCAGCTCTTCGCGGTGCGCGTCGTCGCGCGCGTACCGCGTCTCGTTGCCCTGGGTCAGTCGGTAGAGCGGCGGCAGCGCCAGGTAGAGATGGCCGTTGTCGACCAGCTGGGGCATTTCGCGGAAAAAGAACGTCATCAGCAGCGAGGCGATGTGCGCGCCGTCGACATCGGCATCGGTCATGATGACGATGCGCTCGTAGCGCAGCGCCTCCTCCTTGTAATGACTGCCGGCGCCGCAGCCCAAGGCGAGGACGATGTCGGAGAGTTCCTGGTTGCCGCGCATCTTGTCGGCCGAGGCGCTGGCGACATTGAGAATTTTGCCGCGCAACGGAAGGATCGCCTGGGTTTCCCGGTTGCGCGCCTGCTTGGCCGAGCCGCCGGCGCTGTCGCCTTCGACGAGAAAGATCTCGGTGCCGTCGGCGCTGTCGCGGGTGCAGTCGGTGAGCTTGCCGGGCAAACGCAGCTTCCGCGTCGCAGTCTTGCGCGCCATCTCCTTCTGCTGACGGCGGCGCTGGCGCTCCTCGGCGCGCTCGGCGATGCGGTCGAGCAGCAGCCGGGTCGTCGCCGGGTCGGCGCCGAGCCAATGGTCGAAGTGATCGCGCACCGCGTTTTCGACCAGCCGCGTCGCCTCGACCGAGGCCAGGCGCTCCTTGGTCTGTCCCTGGAATTGCGGGTCGCGCAGAAACAGCGACAGCAGCATCGCCGCGCCGGCGGTGACATCCTCGCCGGTCGCCTGCGCCACCCGCTTGTTGCCGATTAGCTCGCCATGCGCCTTGAGACCGCGGACGAGCGCGTTGCGCAATCCCGCTTCGTGCGTGCCGCCTTCGCCGGTTGGGATCGTGTTGCAGTACGAGTGGCAGAAGCCCTCATCCTCGTCGTCGGGCCAGGCAATGGCCCATTCGACGCTGCCGCCCTGAGTGCCGTCGGCGGCGAAGTCGACTTTGCCGAGAAAGGGACGCGGGGTCAGCAGCTCGCGCCCGGCCAGGCTCGCCGCAAGGAAATCGCCGAGCCCGCCCGGGAAATGGAGGCGCTCTTCCTGCGGCACGCCGTCGGGCCGCGCGATGGCGGGGTCGCAGCTCCAGCGGATCTCGACACCACGGAACAGGTACGCTTTCGAGCGCGCCATGCGATAGAGCGTCGCCGGCCGAAAACCGGCGCCTTCGCCAAAGATCTCCGGGTCGGGGTGAAAGCTCAGTGTCGTGCCGCGCCGGTTGTGCACGGGCCCGGCGTCTTCAAGGATCGTCTGCGGCGCGCCGCGCAGATAACTCTGGCGGTAAAGGCGCCGGTCGCGCGCGACCTCGACCCAGAGCGCGTCGCTCAAGGCGTTGACGACGGAGACGCCGACACCATGCAGCCCACCCGAGGTCCGATAGGCGTTGCCGCCGAACTTGCCGCCCGAATGGAGCGTGGTCAGAATGACCTCGAGCGCCGATTTGTCAGGAAAACGCGGGTGCTTGTCGACCGGGATGCCGCGGCCGTTGTCGCGCACGGTCACCCAGCCGTCGCGGCTCAGCTCCATCTCGATGCGGCTCGCATGGCCGGCCACCGCTTCGTCCATCGCGTTGTCGAGGGCCTCCGCTGCGAGGTGATGCAGCGCACGCTCATCGGTGCCGCCGACATACATCCCCGGCCGGCGGCGCACCGGCTCCAGCCCCTCGAGGACTTCGATGTCCTTCGCGGAATAATTGTCGTCCAGCTTACGTGCGAGGTTGTCGAACAGGTCGGCCATTGGCAGGATTATACGGCAGGCGGGAAACTGCGCAAATCCGGTATGAGCCTTAAGTCGTAACAACAATATATAGCTTGGCTTGTCAGTCGTTCTGAGCCATCGTTCCGGTTGCGCGGAACCAAGCCGGGCCGGGCGGGATTTACTGTGATGATGACCAACGAGCGCAAGATCTGGGAGGCTGCCTTGATGCTCGTGCGGCGCCACGGCAGCGACGCGCTCCAGGTCGCGGAGCGCGAGGCGGAACGGTTGCGCACCGGCGACGACGAGCTCTCGTGCATCGTCTGGTGCTGGATCGCGCGCTCGACCGCAGAGCTGCTGCGTCCCGTGCCTGGCAGCGGCGAGCGAATCCACTGAAGGATCCGGGGGTTTTTGGGTCGCGGTACAGCGGCGGAACGCGGGATAGCGGCCCGCCATCCAGCCGGTCGATTGGCGGATTGCGTTTCGCAATACGGCTGCCCATCACACCCTCTTCACGTCGCGTGTCGGACGCCCGATATTGAGGCTTGACCGGACGCCCGAGCGGCGAGAGGAGCGGGATGGCCCAGGATAAGCATTTCGATGTCGCGCTGAGCGAGGACGAGTGGCGCAAGAAGCTCACATCCGAGCAGTTTCACATCTTGCGCAAGCACGGCACCGAGCGTGCCGGGAGCAGCCCGCTCGACAAGAAGTACGATCCGGGGACCTACTACTGCGCCGGCTGCGGCGCGCCGCTGTTCAGCTCGCAGACCAAGTTCAACAGCGGCAGTGGGTGGCCGAGCTTTTACGAGCCGATGGACGGGGCGATCGAGACCCAAACCGACCGCAGTTTCTTCATGGTGCGCACAGAGGTGCATTGCCAGAAATGCGGCGGCCATCTCGGCCACGTCTTCGACGACGGACCGAAGCCCACCGGTCAGCGCTATTGCATGAACGGCTGCGCGCTCGATTTCCGCCCGGAGGCCGACGGCGAGGAGAAATAGCGGGCGTCTGCCGGCGTGCCGGGGGGCGCCGCTGTGCCCGCAGCAGGCGGGATCAGAACAGGATGCCGGCTTCGACGACGAAGCGCTCCTGGTTCTTGGTATTGCCGGCCCGGCCGAAGCCGGAACCCGGCGCGATCGATGTCAGGCCGACATACGAACCTTCGATCCGCGCAAAGTAGATGCCGTTCTGCCAGGTCGGGGTGGCGGTGACCGACCAGGCCGAGCTGCCCGCGCCAAAGCCGAGCGGATTGGCCGACCCGTCGGTCAGGCTGCCGCTGGAGCTGACGTACTCGACGCGACCAGCCAGATTGAAGTTGTCGTTGATCGCGTAATTCGCCAGCACGGCGCCGCCCCAAGTGCTGCCGTCCTTGGTCGCTCCGGTGATTGCCGCGTTGTGCCCGTTATGTGTGTATTGGAAGTACGGGCTGAACGTGAGCGGAGCGGCGTTGTAGGTGTAGATCAGGTTGACGATGTCGGCGTTGTTGAGGACAAACGGCGCGGCAATGGTGTTGACATTGGCAGTCCCGATGTTGCCGCCGGCGGCCAGGGCAAGCGTATTGGCGGGGTCGATGGTCCAGGTCGCCGAGCCGCTCAGCCAATCGTAGCGGCTGGAATAGAACCCATCGTTGAACGAGACCGCCCACGCGACCGGACCGGTTGTCAGGTTGCCCTGCACCCCGCGGCTGATCGCCGGTTCGAGGTTCCACAACAGGCCACGCTCGATGTTCATGTTCTGGAACGTGAATGTGTATTCGTCGCCGATCAGGCTCGGCAGCTTGCCGGCCGAAACCGAGAAGGTGTCGGTCGGCGCGACCTTGATGTAGGCCTCCGGCACATAGCCGAAGAAGTCGTTCTCGGCGCGCCCGGTGTCGCGTTGCGTCAGGTGATAGTTCACTCCGAGCGCCGGCAGCGAATAGACGCCCGCCTGCACATAGAACTGCACCAGCCCGTCGATCTTCTGGACGATCGCCATCCCGTTGCTGAGATCGCCATTGTTGCTGATGTCGTTGCCGAGCAGCGTGCCGTTGGGCTCGAACACCGCGCCGTAAGGGCTGCTTTGGAACAGCCCCAGCCCGCTGACGACGCCGGTCGTGTAGACCGTGCCGAGAACCGGCGCCTCAAAGCTGTACGGCGTCGGGTTTTGCGCCAGCGGTCCGGCGAAGCTCGGCGCGGTGAGCGGCGATGTCGGCGCAGCCGGAGCGGCGGCGGGAGCCTCCGCCGCAGCGCCCGCGGCGGGTGCCGCGGCCGGGGGTGGCGGGGGTGTCTGCGCCACGGCGGGCGAGACCAGTGCGGCCTGCCAAACGGCGGCCGCTGCAAAGCCGGCCACGCTCAACCGGAACGATCGTGAAAGGCTGCGCTTCATGTGTTCTGTCCCCACTTGCCGTAGCGGCTGCCCGTGTTAGATCAAGTATATAACCTCTTAGTAGAGCAGCAATAAGAATAAGAAAGTCAAAAGAAAGCTGGCGGCGGATTTTGCCCACGGAATAGGCAAAAGACATCTGCCTTTAGCTCTCGACTGACGCGGCGCCGATGTTTCGGCTTTCGCGCCGACGTGGAACGAGGTGCGGCCCAAGAGCCGCACCTCGCTCTTCTGCGGTAGGCAGCTTATTCGGCGACGGCCGGCAGTTCCTCGCCATCTCCGAAGTTGTACGCAGTCTCCCCATGCACCGCGTCGTCGCCGATCCGCAGCGTCGTCTCATCCATGCGCAGGGCGACAAACACCGAGATCACCTTGAGGAGGACGAACGTCGCGACCGCATTGACCACGATGATGAACGCGGCGGCATAGACCTGCATCAGCAACTGGTTGCCGCTGTCGCCGTAGAGCAGGCCGGTGACACTGATGCCGGGCGCTTGCTTGTCGCCCTCGGGCGCCAGGTAGACCAGCATGTCGCCGCAGCCGAAAATGCCGACCGCAAGACCGCCCATAAGGCCGGCCACGCCATGCGTCGACAACACCGACAGCGTGTCGTCGACTTTCCGGAACAGCACGCTGGTCTGCACCTTGTTCATCATGATCCAGGGGATGATCCCGGTAATGACGCCGATCGCCATCGCGCCCCAGCCGTTGACGTAGCCGGCGCCCGGCGTGATGCCGACCAGACCGGCGATCATGCCGTTGATGGCGCCGACGACTGACGGCTTGCCGTACGCCATCGAGTCCATGATGGTCCACACCAGCAGCGACACGCAGGTACACAGGTTGGTGTTGAGGATCGCCGCCGAGGCGTCAGCATTGGCGAAGTATGGGTCGCCGCCGTTGAAGCCGTTCCAGCCCAGCCACAGGATGCCGGCGCCGGCCATCGCCATCAGCAGGCTGTTTGGCGGGAAGTGCTCGCGATCCTGGGCGATGCGAGGCCCGATCACCCACGCGGCAACAAAGCCCGACGTACCGGCGGCCAAGTGGATGACGTAGCCGCCTGAGTAGTCGGCTGCGCCCAATGCCGCGAGCCAGCCGCCGCCCCAAATGCTGAACGCCCCGATCGTGTAAACAAAGGTCATCCACAACGGCACGAAGATGATCCACGCCTTGAAACTCATCCGCCCGATCAGCGAGCCCGCCATGATGATCACGGTGATCGCGGCGAATACGAACTGGAAGAAGACCAGCGTCGCCATCGGGAAGGCGAACGGCGGCAGACCGGCGGAATCGCCATCGGTCGAGATCGACGGGATCTTGGCTTGCCCCAGCAAGAAATCCGCCGATAGGGCTGGTTTAGGCACGCCGATAAACGCGAAAAAGTCGAACCATTGGTCGCCGAACGCCATGTTGTAGGCCCACAGCACCCAGACGACCATGACCGCCGCGAAAGCGTACATCGCCATGAAGGCGGAGTTGACCGCCCACTTCTTCTTGACAATGCCGCCATAGAGGATCACGAGCCCCGGGATGCTCTGCAGCCCGACAAACGTGGCGGCCGCCATTTGCCAGGCGTTCGAACCGGTATCGAGCCATTTCGGTGATGCGACTAGCATTCTCCACCTCGTCATTTTTAATCCCGACCCTGATGCCGAAGTCCCCCGCTGAGAGCCGGTTTTCGACAAGCGTGCCGATCGATGGGGTGAAGAGGCAAGAAGCGTGCCTGTTTGCCGGGCAGCGCGATGCGCGGGGGCCATCTGTGTTGATCGAGCGGCGGAAACCATCCGGTCTGCCTGCCGCGATCGGGTTCGGCTGGAGGCTGTTGCTGGTGTGGGCCGGTTTGGCCCTGGCGGCGCGCGCCGAGGCTGCGGAAGGCGGCCAGTTGCGCCTGCATTGCGTCAACCCCACCGGTGGCGCGAGCTGGTCGATCATGATCGACTTCGACCGCAGCACGGTCGACGCGATTCCCGCGACGATCAGCGAAAAATCGGTCCACTGGCGCGACCCCAAGCAAGGCTGGCTCGATCTCGAACGCGCGACCGGAGTCTTGCAGGTGCGCAATGTGTCGAGTACCGGCGGGTATTTTCTCCACTACGTCTGCAAGCCGGAGTGAGGCGGCGGTGGCACCGCGGCATTCGCTTTCGGCTTTGCTCGGCCAGTGCCTAGTTTTTAGGCATTCAGCTGATGCGATTATAGCCGTTGCAGCATTTGTCGGATTAGGCGAGGCGCGCCGATGAGCTCCGCGCCGGCGGCGGCAGGCGCAACGGAAGCCGTCGCGGCCCCCGCGGCCGCCCAGGCCGGGGTTCGCGCCATCGTCGGCTTCGCGTCGAAGACCGGCCCGCGCAAAGCCAACGAGGATTTTGCCGGCGCGCTGTTCGGGGCCGAGCTGCCGGAGCCGCGCCAGGAGGTGATTGCCGCGATCGCCGACGGGATCGGCGGTGCCAAAGGCGGCCGCATCGCCGCGGAGACCGCGGTCCGCGGCTTTCTCGACGGGTTCTGCGACCTGCCCGAGACGATGGAGGTGCAGCGCGCGGGCGCGCGCATCGTCAGCTCGCTCAACAGCTGGGTCAACGGGATGGGACGGCAGGATCCGGCGATCACCGGACTCGGCTGCACCTTTACGGCGCTGGTGCTGCGCGGCCGGGTCGCGCATCTGCTGCATGTCGGCGACACGCGCGCCTACCGGCTAAGTGGCAGCCGCCTGACCTGCCTGACGGTCGATCATGTGCGGCAGGAGGAGGGCGGGCGATCGCACACCTTAACCCGCGCGCTCGGGGTCGAGCCGGAGGTGCGGCTCGACTACGCGACGCAGCCGGTGGCGTTGCACGACCGTTTCCTGCTGTGCAGCGACGGGGTGCACGGATTTCTCGCTGACGACGGCATCGCCGAGATCCTGCGCGACCGCTCGGCGCCGGAAGATACGGCCAGCGCGCTGGTCAATGCAGCGTTGGAGGCCGGCGGCACCGACAACACGACCGCGTTGGTGCTCGATGTCGTGGGACTGCCGGCGCCCGGCTCGGGCGACATCAGCGCCGGCATCCGGCGGCTGCCGATCGTCGCGGCGCCGAGCGGCGGAGAGACGATCGACGGGTTTCTGCTCAAGGCGCTGATCTCGGACGGGCGCTACAGTCGGCTGTTCGCGGCGGCGGACGAGATCGAGGGCGGCGAGGTCGCGATCAAGTTTCCGAAGCCACAGATCGCCAGCATCGAGGCGTTCCGCTCCGCCTTTGTGCGCGAAGCGTGGGTCGGTGCGCGCGTCCACAATCCCTGGGTCGGCCGAGTCATCGAGCTGCCGCCAGGGCGCCAGACCTGCCTCTACACGGTGATGCCGCTCTATTCGGGGGAGCTGCTGGAGGCGCGGCTGGCGCGCAGCCCGCAGGTCGGTCTGGAGGAGGGACGCAACATCGCGGTCAAGCTGGCGCGGGCAGTGGCGGCGCTGCACCGCGACGGGATCATCCACCGCGACATCAAGCCGGACAACGTCATTCTCGAAGGCGGCGGCTCATTGAAGCTGATCGACCTCGGCGTCGTGCGCGTGCCTGGGCTCGAGGAGTTTCCGGCCGAAAACATCCCGGGCACGCTTGCATACATGGCGCCGGAAATGGCGGAGGGCGAGGCCGGCAACGAGGCGACCGACATCTTCGCGCTCGGCGTGACGATGTTCCGCGGGTTCACGCGCCAGTACCCGTACGCCAACGCAGACGCGGTCAGCCCGCCGCGCCGCTCGCGTCCGCTCGACCTTTCCGAGCTGCGGCCCGACTTGCCGGCCTGGGTGCAGGCGACGATCGGCCGCGCGATCGCGATCGACCCGGCGAAACGGTTTCGCGACATGACCGAATTCGCGGTTGAGATGGAAGCAGGCCCCGCGCGCGACGCGGCCCCGGCGCAGCGGCCGCGCACGCTCTATGAGCGCGCCCCGGTGCGGGTATGGCAGGCGATCTCGGCCCTGCTGGCCGCGGCGCTCGCCGCCTCGCTGCTGCTGCGCCACTAGAGGGCGGGGAAAATGAAAAGGCCGGGCCACCGCCCGGCCTTTTCGCGTCGAAGAACAGCGCCGGTCAGACCGAGTAGTACATCTGGAACTCGACCGGGTGCGGGGTGTGCTCGAAGTTATAGACCTCTTCCCATTTCAGCTCGATGTAGCTCTCGATCTGATCGCGGGTGAAGACGTCGCCCTTGGTGAGGAAGGCGTGGTCGACCTCGAGCGCGCCCAATGCCTCGCGCAACGAGCCGCAGACGGTCGGCACATCCTTCAGCTCTTCCGGCGGCAGATCGTAGAGGTTCTTGTCCATCGGCTCTCCCGGATGGAGCTTGTTCTGGATGCCGTCGAGTCCGGCCATCAACATCGCGGCAAAGCCGAGATAGGGGTTGCAGGCCGGGTCGGGGAAACGCACCTCGACGCGCTTCGCTTTCGGGCTGGAGACAATCGGGATGCGGCATGAGGCCGAGCGGTTGCGTGCGGAATAGGCCAACAGTACCGGCGCCTCGAACCCGGGAATAAGGCGCTTGTAGCTGTTCGTCGTCGGATTGGTGAAGGCGTTGATAGCCTTGGCATGCTTGATGATGCCGCCGATGTAGTAGAGCGCGGTTTCGCTGAGGTCGGCGTAGAGGTTGCCGGCAAAAGAGGGCCGCTCGCTCTTCCAGATCGACTGATGCGTGTGCATCCCCGACCCGTTATCGCCCTTGATCGGCTTCGGCATAAACGTCGCCGTCTTGCCGTACTGGTGCGCGACATTGTGCACGACGTATTTGTAGATCTGCATGCCGTCGGCTGTCTTGACCAGCGTGTCGAACTCGTTGCCGAGTTCGGCCTGCGACGGCGCCACCTCGTGGTGGTGCTTTTCGACCTTGAGGCCCATATCGGCCATAATGGACAGCATCTCGGCGCGGATGTCCGACTGGCCGTCGACCGGCGGCACCGGAAAATAGCCGCCCTTGATCGGCGGCCGGTGCCCGGTATTCCCGTCCGGATACTGCTTGGCCGTGACCCAGGGCCCTTCCTCGCTGTCGATAAAATACGAAGCGGCGTTCATCGTCGATTCGTAGCGCACGTCGTCAAAGATGAAGAACTCGGCCTCGGGGCCGAAATAGGCGGTGTCGCCGATACCGGACGAGACGAGATAGGCCTCGGCCTTTTTGGCCGTCGACCGCGGGTCGCGTGCGTAGGGCTGGCCGGTCAGCGGCTCGTGCACGTCGCAGAACAGGATCAGCGACGGTTGCGCGGCGAACGGGTCGAGCACCGCTGTCGCACAATCGGGCATCAGCAGCATGTCCGACTCGTTGATCGCCTTCCAGCCGGCGATCGACGAGCCGTCGAACATCACGCCCCCGGTGAGAAAATCGGGATTGATCGTGCGCACGTGGTGGGCCAGGTGCTGCCACTTGCCGCGCGGGTCGGTGAAGCGGAAGTCGACGTATTTGACTTCGTGCTCCTTGATCAGCGCCATGACCTTATCTGTATCAGCCATCGTCGTCGTTCCTGCTGGTTGAGCGGGTGGGGTTGCTGGGAATGCGGGGCCGCGGGTTCAAATGGCGTCGGCGCCGCGTTCGCCGGTGCGGATACGGATTGCCTCGTCGATGCTGGACACGAAGATTTTGCCGTCGCCGATGCGGCCGGTATGAGCCGACTGCATGATCGCCTCGACGGCGCGTTCGACCATCGAATCCTCCATCACGACCTCGATCTTCACCTTGGGCAGGAAGTCCACGACGTATTCCGCTCCGCGATAGAGCTCGGTATGTCCCTTCTGCCGGCCAAAACCCTTGGCCTCAACCACCGTGATTCCCTTGATGCCGACCTCGTGCAGGGCTTCCTTCACCTCATCAAGCTTGAAGGGCTTGATGATCGCCTCGACCTTTTTCATTCAAACGGTCTCCCCAAGCGCGATGCCCGGCGTCGTCACCCGACTGAGCATAACCCATGCCAGCGGCGGAAATGGCCGCGAAGCCGATAACAGCCTGCCGCCGCCGCGACAGCGGGCACCGCGAGCGGCAGTAATGCCTAATCTTTAGGCAGACACAAGGCCGAGCCTTAACCGCTGCCGCCTCGCGGCAGGTTGCCGAGAAACCGCCGGATGCGCTCCACCGCCTCGGTCAGGTTGGCAAGGCTGCTGGCGTAGGAAATGCGGATGTAGTCCTCGCCGAACGCGCCAAAGCTGGTGCCGGCGATGGTCGCTACCCCGGCTTGGTCGAGCAGCTCGGTCTGCAGGGTCTTGGCGTCGTAGCCGGTGCCGGCGACATTGGGAAACGTATAGAACGCGCCGCCGGGATTGGCGCAGCGTACCCCCGGCAGCGAGTTTAGCGCCTGGACGATGTATTCGCGGCGCTCGGCAAACGCGCTGACCATACGCTCGACCGGCTCGCGCGGGCCTTTGAGCGCAGCGATGCCGGCGAACTGGGTCGCTGCGTTGGTGCACGAGTGACAGTTGATCGCCAGCTTCTCGGCGTGCGGGAAGAGCTGCTTTGGCCAGACGCCGTAGCCGAGGCGCCAGCCGGTCATCGCGTAGGTCTTGCTCCACCCGTCGAGCAAAATCACCCGGTCGCGGATTTCCGGATACCGCAGTAAGCTCCAATGCGCGCTGCCGTCGTAGAGGATTTCGCCGTAAATCTCGTCGCTCATGATCGCGACCTGCGGATGGTCGCTGAGCCCGCGCACGAGCTTGTTGAGTTCGCTCTTGGGCACGATGCCGCCGGTCGGGTTGGCCGGGGTGTTGATGATCATGAGACGGGTCCGCGGCGTGATCTTGGCGAGCACCTCGTCGGCGCTGAACGAGAAGCCGGCGCTCTCGTAAAGCGGCATCGGCACCGGCGCCGCGCCCGAGAAGCGGATCACGCTTTCGTAGATCGGGAAGCCGGGGTTCGGGTACATGATCTCCGCGCCCGGCTCGCCGAAGAGCATGATCGCGAAGAACATCGTGACCTTACCGCCGGGCACGACCAGCACGTCGTCGGGCGAGACCTCGACCTGGTGGCGGCGATGCAGGTCGGCCGACACCGCCTCGCGCAGCGGCAGGATGCCGTTGGCCGGCGTGTAGCCGTGATGGCCGTCGGCAAGCGCCTTGCGGCCGGCCTCGACGATGTGCTCGGGGGTGGCGAAATCGGGCTGGCCGATGCCGAGATTGATGATCGACCTGCCCTGCGCGGCGAGCGCGTTGGCTCGCGCCAAGACCTCGAATGCGGTCTCGGTGCCGAGCGTCGTCATTCGGTCGGCGATCTGCAGCATCAGGCGTCCTCCCAACTACTCTGCGGGCCTTTTAGCGCCATGAATGCGGCGATGCGAGACTCGGAATCAAACCGATCCAGCCTTCTCGGCAAGCCAAATCTTGATTAGCGACTGATATGGCACGTCGCGCTTGTTCGCCTCGATCTTAAGCCGTTCGAGCAGCGACACCGGAAGTCGCAGCGAAATCGACCGGGTCGACGGCTTTAGATTGGGCAACCGAACGCGCTCGGCCTTACCCCAATCGACGTAACCGCTCGAATCGTGCTTCTCCCAAAATTCCCGTTCTTCGGCCTGGTCGCGAAAGCCGGGAGGTTCTTACGCTTCGTTTTCACAGCGAACTCGCTCCCTTCGGTGCACTCCTTATCCCGCGCGAAGGTACTGCACTGCTTCGTCGCGCCGGAACAGGTAGAGCAGCGTGCGCAGCGCCTGGCCGCGCTCGCTCTTGAGTGCGGGGTCGCGCTCCAGCACCAGCCGCGCCTCGTCGTGCGCGACCGCGATCAGCTTCTCGTGCGCGGCGAGGTCGGCGAGACGCAGCGCCGGCAAGCCGCTCTGCCGCGTGCCGAGCACTTCGCCGCCGCCGCGCAGCCGCAAATCCTCCTCGGCGATGCGAAAGCCGTCATCGCTCTCGCGCAGGATCGACAGGCGTTCGCG
>JAFAWI010000029.1 GCA_019241915.1 Alphaproteobacteria bacterium | reverse complement strand
CCGGCCGCTTGGCGTGCCTCCGGCGTATCGCCGATGGGACCGGGATGCGGCTGCTGGCGACCGGCGATGTGCTCTATCACGCGCCCGAGCGACGGCCGTTGCAGGACGTGATCACCTGCATCCGCGAACATTGCACGGTCGCCGAGGCTGGGTTCCGCCTCGCCGCCAATGCCGAGCGCCACCTGAAGCCGGCGCACGAGATGGCGCGGCTGTTCCGCGGCCACGAGGACGCGCTGGCGGCGGGCCGCGAGATTGCTGCGCGCTGCCGCTTCAGCCTCGACGAATTGCGCTACGAGTACCCCGACGAGCCGGTGCCGCCCGGCATGACCCCGCAATCGCGTCTCGCACAACTGGTATGGGAGGGCGCTGCCGAGAAATTCGGCTGCACGATCGGGGATGCGTCCTTCGAGGCTTCGCTTCGCTCCGCACCTCAGGATGAGGATCGATTGGCGATGGTATCTCCGGGCGTCCCTCATCCTGAGGTGCCCCGGCGAAAGCCGGGGCCTCGAAGGACGCAGGACACCCGATCCAACCTTCCGGCCAAAATCCGCGCGCGGATCGAGCACGAACTGACGCTGATCGAGGAGCTCGATTTCGCGCGCTACTTCCTCACCGTGCACGACATCGTGCAGTTCGCCCGCTCGAAAGACATTCTCTGCCAGGGTCGCGGTTCGGCGGCCAATTCGGTGGTCTGCTATTGTCTCGGCATCACCTCGGTCGATCCGGAACAGATCGACGTGCTGTTCGAGCGCTTTATCAGCGCCGCGCGCGGCGAGCCGCCCGACATCGACGTCGATTTCGAGCACGAACGGCGCGAGGAGGTGATCCAGTACATCTATCAGAAATACGGCCGCGACCGCGCCGGGCTCGCCGCGACGGTGATCTGCTACCGCGCGCGCGGCGCGATCCGCGAGGTCGGCAAGGCGATGGGGCTGTCGGGCGATGTCGTCGCCGCGCTCGGCGGCATGGTGTGGGGCTGGTCGAGCGAGGGGATCGCCGACGAGCGGGTGCGCCAGGCCGGGCTCGACCCCGCCGACCGCACTTTGCGCATGGCGCTCGACCTCGCCGCCCGGCTGATCGGCTTCCCGCGCCACCTGTCTCAGCATGTCGGCGGCTTTGTCATCACCCGCGGCCCCCTCTCGGAGCTGGTGCCGATCGAAAATGCGGCGATGGAAGACCGCACCGTTATCGAATGGGACAAGGACGACCTCGACGCGCTCGGCATCCTCAAGGTCGACGTACTCGCGCTCGGCATGCTGACCTGCATCCGCAAGGCCTTTACGCTGCTCGACCGGCACAAGGGCGAAACCCTGACCCTGGCGACAGTCCCGTCCGAGCGGCCGGAAGTTTACGACATGCTGTCGCGGGCCGATTCGATCGGCGTCTTCCAGGTCGAGAGCCGCGCCCAGATGTCGATGCTGCCGCGGCTCAAGCCACGGGAATTCTACGATCTGGTGATCGAGGTCGCGATCGTGCGGCCGGGGCCGATCCAAGGCGACATGGTCCACCCCTACCTGCGCCGCCGCAACGGCATCGAGGCGGTCGATTACCCCTCTGCGGAATTGCGGGCGGTGCTGGAAAAGACGCTTGGCGTGCCGCTGTTCCAGGAACAGGCGATGCAGATCGCCATGGTCGGCGCCAAATTCACCGCCGACGAGGCCGACAAGTTGCGCCGCTCGATGGCGGCGTTTCGACGCAATGGCGACATCGAGAAGTTCCGCGGCCAATTCATCGAAGGCATGGTCGCCAATGGGTACGAGCGCGATTTTGCCGGGCGCTGCTTCAGCCAGATCGAGGGGTTCGGCACCTATGGCTTCCCGGAAAGCCATGCCGCGAGTTTTGCCCTGCTGGTCTATGTCTCGGCCTGGATCAAATGCTTTCACCCCGAGGTCTTCGCCTGCGCGCTGCTCAATGCGCAGCCGATGGGCTTTTACCAGCCGGCGCAGATCGTCCGCGACGCGCGCGAGCACGGCGTCACCGTGCTGCCGCCCAACGTCAACCACAGCGGCTGGGACTGCACGCTGGAGCGGCTGGACGGCTGCAATGTGAGCGGTGCGTCCTTCGAGACGCTCCCTGCGGTCGCTCCTCAGGATGAGGAGGGATGGTCGACGGCATCCAAAATGCTCCCTCATCCTGAGGTGCGAAGCGAAGCGAAGCCTCGAAGGACGCTCGGCACCGATCCAGCTTCGCGCCTCGGCCTCCGCCTCGGCCTGCGCCAGATCAAGGGGTTTGCCGAGGCTGACGCCCAGAGGCTGGGCGCGGCGCGCGGCGCCGGCTACCCGGACGCGGCGGCATTGTGGCGGCGCAGCGGCCTCGGCCGTGCCGCGCTC
>JAFAWI010000717.1 GCA_019241915.1 Alphaproteobacteria bacterium | reverse complement strand
GACGGAAGCCGATGCGGCCAGGCTGCCGGGCTTCACCTCGAGCGAAGCCTGGCAGGACGCATTCAACCGGCGTTTCGAGCCGGCGGAATAGCGAACTCGAGGAGCCGCCAATGCCCGATGGACCGCCGCAAAAGCCGCCCGATTACGACAACGACTTCTACGCCTGGACCCAGCACCAGGCCGCGGTGCTGCGCGAGATGGCCGTGAGCGACAACCGCTTCGACCGCGAGAACGTCGCCGAGGAAATCGAAACCTTGGGCAGAAGCGAGCGCGACGCCGTGCGGAGCCAAGTACGCCGCGTCATCCAGCATTTCCTCAAGTTGCAACACTCGCCGGCGGACGCCCCGCGACTGCGTTGGATGTGTTGCGTCAACGACGCGCGTGGAACCCTGGGCGACAAGCTGAGCCAAACCTTGCGGCGCGACGTTCAGGAGAGGCTGGCCTCGCTTTACGAGAATGCGCGATATCAGGCCGAACTTGGTCTGCGGGAATACGGCGAGGCCGAAGCTGGCGAGCGGCTTCCGCCCGATTGCCCTTTTACGCTCGACCAAATCCTCGAAGCTCGTTGGTATCCCGATCCGATGGTAAAGCCATGAGCCGCGATTTTGTCGGCTACGGACCGACCCCGCCGCATGCGAACTGGCCCGGCGGCGCCCGGATCGCGGTCAATTTCGTCATCAATTTCGAGGAAGGGTCGGAACCGTCGTGGGATGTCGACGGGTTCAGCGAAGGCGGTCTCACCGAAAGCGCCAGCGTCGACCCCGGCATGGCCGGCCGGCGCGACCTCGGCGCCGAGAGCATGTTCGAGTACGGCAGCCGGGTTGGCTGGTGGCGGCTCTACCGCACCTTCACCCGCTACCACGTGCCGGCAACCTTGTTCGCCTGCGCCAAGGCGCTCGAAGCCAACCCGCAAGCAGCCGCGGCGATCCGCGAAAGCGATTGGGACATCTGCGGCCACGGCTATCGCTGGATCAAACACTTCGAGCTCGACGAGGCCGAGGAGCGCCGACAGATCGCCGCGGCCGTCGCGCTGATCGAGGAAAGGACCGGCAAGCCGACCCTCGGCTGGTACTGCCGCTACGCGCCGTCAGAGAACACGCGGCGGATCGTCGCCGAGCACGGCGGGTTTCTCTACAGCAGCGACACCTATAACGACGAGCTGCCCTATTGGGTGCGCGAGCGCGGCAAACCGCTGCTGATGGTGCCGTATACGTTGTCGACCAACGACGTGAAGTTCGGCCGCGGCGTGTTCGGCCCAGGGGACGATTTCTTCGCCTATCTGCGCGATGCGTTCGACCTGCTCTATGAGGAGGGAGCCGAGCGGCCGCGCATGATGTCGGTGGGTCTGCACATGCGCTTGGCCGGTCATCCCGGCCGGGCCGCAGCGCTGATCCGCTTTATCGACTACATCCAAAGCAAGGAGCGCGTCTGGATCTGCCGGCGGGCCGACATCGCCCGACACTGGGCCGCCAAGCACCCGCCGAAATAACCGCCGTTACGGCCGGCGGACGGTGAGGTCGGCGAGGCGCCAGCCGTGTCTTTTCATCAAGCCGGCAAGCGGGTCCTGCCGCACGCGCATATCGCCGCCATAAGCGTGGATGACGCCCCCGTCGCCGATGCCGATCATCACATGACCGGGGACGAAGACGAGGTCGTTGCGCGCCAGCTCCGCGACCGCGCCGATCTCGACCGCGATGCCGATCGTGGCGCGCTGCATGTCGGTGTCGCGCGGGACGGCGATCCCCAGATCGCGAAACGCTTCCTGCACCAGGCCCGAGCAGTCGATGCCGAGAAAGCTGCGCCCGCCCCACAAATAGGGGCAGCCGAGATAGGGCGCGGCAGCGCTCGCCAAATCGGACGACATCGGCGGCTCGCGTGCGAGGCAGCCCTCGGGCAGGAAGCCGCCGTCGGCGAGAGCCGCATAGCTTGTACCGCGGCAATCGATCCCCGCCTGCGCCACCCGAACCGGACTGTGCCGCGGCAGAAAATCAATCGGTGGCGAGCGCAAATCGGCTTCGGGGTAGCGGTAGGCGCCCATCCCGCGGACATAGTGGCTCGGCACCGCCGCGCCGCCCGGCGAAAGCGCGTCGGCGGCGACATAGCCGACATAGGAATCGCGGTCGGACTGGCACCAGGCGTAACCGTCGCCCTCGTCAAAGACGCGCACCGCTTCGCCATAGTGAAAGAACGTGCCGACCGGCGATCCCGGTCGCGGCTCGTGCCGCACCGGCGCCAATCCTGTCGCCACCACGGCCGGCCGGCCAGCGGCATAGCGCGCCGCAACCGCCCGACCGCGCAACCGGATATCGGCCAGATCGTCGCGCACCGCGTTCAGGCGCCGATCGAGGCTCATGTCTTCGCTGCCCGTGGGATCACCAGCTGCGTCTGCGTCACCATCGCCGCGAGCTTGCCGTCCGCGGCAAATATCTGCGTCTGCACCACGACGGTCCGGCGTCCGACATGCACCGGCACCGAGACCGCGGTCAGCGTGCCCGGCGGCGAGGCGCGAAAGAAGTTGCTCTTCGATTCGAGCGTCGTCGTCGTCATCTCGTCGGCGATGTTGAGCCTCGCGGTCATGCCGCCGACATCGTCGGCAAACGCCATATAGGCGCCGCCGTGGACGATGCCGCGATTATTGAGATGGCGCTCGCCGGCATCGAGTTCACCCACCACCTTGTGCCTTTCGGCGCTGACGATGCGGATACCGAAATGGGCCGCCATGGTCTTGCGCTGGGGCAGTGTCATGGTGTCCTCGACCTCATCACGTGGTGCGGGGCGGCGCCTTCACGTTCTCGTAGGCGCGCATCAGATCGCCGAACAGCAGATCCGCCATCGCCCGATACCCCGGCCCTGTCAGATGCACGTGGTCCGGCGCCGCCAGCGGCGGCTCGGCCGACGCCATCCGGTCGATGCTGCAACGGCCCCCCATCGCGTCGTACCAGTCCCAATAAGCCCATCCTCGGCGCGCCGCGGCGCTGCGCTGGACCTCGCGCACCGCCGCGAGATTTGGCGGTGGATGCCACGCGCAATCGTCGTGCCGGGCCTGGCAGCTTGTCGCGGTGCAGCCGCCGGCGATGCGGTTGCCGTCGGGTGTGCCGAGGATCAGTATCGGCACCCCGGGCGCCGCGTGGCCCAAGGCCTCGACACCGGCCGCGAAACGCGCGCCGTAGCGCGCGGGATCGAGGCGGTCGTCAAACCCCTCGTTGGTGCCAAAGGCGATGACGAGCAGCCCCGGGCGTCGCTCGGCCAACTCGACGGCGAGCGCACCTGGATTCATCCGCGCCACGAGGTCTATCGTTGCGCCGATCGTGCCGTGGTTCTCGTAGATGACCCCCGGTCCGCGGCGCTCGGCGCTCCAACCGAGCAGCACGACGGGTGCGTGCCCCTTGGCGGCCAGCTCAAGCCGGCGCGCCGGGCGGTCGAGCGGCAGCGCAAATGTTCGGATCGCCGACGTCGCCGCAGCGGTCGGCACACGCCGCGGCGCGGCCCCATCGGCGGCGACGGTGAAGGCAGCGCCATCGGTCCCGGTCAGATATTCGACCGCGAACCGGTCGAAACCGGCCGCATCGGCGCTTTCGAGTGTCATCGACGCGGCGGGCGGCTGGCTCACCGCGGCCACGCCGTCGAGCCCCAACGGCCAGTCGGGCCCATCGGCGGGCTTGACGTGCCGCCAGCCGTTCTCGCTGACGGTGACGAGACCCGGCCGGTAATACTTGAACGGGATGCCCGCGGGCAGCCAGCCGCGCCCGGCGGCGCCGAACCTGGCCTGCAACAGCTCGCGAAGGCGGCCGCTGAAGGCGTCGTTTGCGGTGTGGCTGTCACCGATCTGTACAATGCGCACCGGTTGCCGCGTCGAAGCGCTGCTGGCGAGCGCGGCGAAAAACGGCGCCAGCGCTTCGGCGCCGACCAGATGCGACGGCGCGGCGGAAGCAGGCAGCGCCGCGGCCGGCGGTTCCGGTCCGAAACACGCTTGCAGCAGCAATCCGAGAGCAACGGCGACCGCCGCCAAACCGGCACAGGCACCGCACAGCGCCCGCCGCCGGCTAGCGTCCATTCGCTTGCAGCGATGGCAGCATGCTGACGACGCGTTCGGCGATCAGCTCGTACCCCGCCGCGGTGAAGTGAATGCCGTCGTCGTTGCGCAGCCGCTCGGTAACCCCGTTGCGGTCGGGGCCGTAGGCGGTGAACTGGCCCTGCGGGTCGGCGATCAGCGTCCACAGCGGCAGGAAGGCGCCGCCGTAATGCGCCACCTCGCCGGCGTAGATATCGTTGATGTAGCCCATATCCGCGGTATACGTCGCACTGCGCGCGATCGGGTTGCCGCACCAGATCATCTTGATGCCGCCGGCCGCCAGCGCCGCGAGAATCTTGTCGATCCGTTTGGCATAGCCGGCACGCCATTCGTCGGTGCGGAAGTGCAGGTAATGGCCGTCCTCATCGCGCATGTCGAGCCGGTCGTTGGCGCCGAACATGACCACCGCGATATCGGCTTTCTCGCGGCCGAGGAAGTTTTGGATCGGCGCCAGCCATTCGCTGTCCGAATGGACGATCGCGGCGCCCGGATGGGTGCGGTTCAGTACCCGGTAGCGCGCGTCGTCGATCATCACCCGCTGCAGCCCGCCGGCAATGCCCTGCGCCTGGCTGTCGCCAAAGACCACGAGGCGCTGCACGGTCGCGTCCTCGTCGGCGAAGGCCGCCGCCGCGCAAACAAAGCAAAACAGCAACGTCGCGGCGATCCCACCCGAGCGGACGCAGCGCCATAAACTCAGCCAGCCGATTGCGAACACGGCGACCCGCTCCCCCGGCCCCCCAACATAGGCCGCACAAGCGATAGTGGCGGTTGAGCCGCGGCGTTGCAAACGCAATTCAGCCGTTTAAGCACGCTGCGACGCGCTGTCGCCGGTGTCCGCTTGCCGCCGCGGGCCGCGCCCGATAGAACGGCCCGCCGCTGAGCCCGCTCCGAACGAGACGCCGCGATTGCTGTTCCCGACGCTCGACTTTCTGCTGTTCTTTCTCGTGGTCGCGGCAGCCTTGGCGACGCTCGAACGACGCTTTGCCGTGAAAAAAGCCATGCTGGTCGGCGCCAGCTATTACTTCTACGCGCAGTGGGACTGGCGTTTTTGCTTTCTGCTGGCGGGCAGCACCGCGGTCAGTTACCTGGCCGGCCTGCTGGTCGATGCCTCCCAGACGCGGCCGGCGCGCAAGGCTGTCGTCACCGCTGCGGTGGTGCTGCACCTGGCGATCCTCGGCGTCTTCAAGTACCTCGATTTCCTCGTCGAATCGGCAAACGATTTGGCGCGGCTGCTCGGGCTGCAGCATGAGCTGCCGTTTGTCGAGGTGCTGCTGCCGGTCGGCATCTCGTTCTTCACATTCCACGGCATTTCGTA
>JAFAWI010000524.1 GCA_019241915.1 Alphaproteobacteria bacterium | reverse complement strand
GGGTGCCTCGACCGTGCACAAGGCAACGCGGCCGAACCTCAACGAGAGCTTCTTCATCAGCCACGATCGTGGTCCCGACCACCCCGATGTCAGGGCCGGGCTTGCGCTGCGCGGCCGTAACCAGTGGCCGGAGTGGCTGCCCGACATCCGCACCGACATGATGGCGTATTTCACCGCATTGGGCGCCATGTGCGACCGGATGCTGCCGGCTTTCGCCGTGGCGTTGGACCTGCCCGAGGATTTTTTCGCTCCGTTCTTCGCCGATGAGGGTCACCACAACCTTCGTTTCCTGCACTATCCGCCGCAGGACGCCGACGAGGACAATCTGTTCGGCCAGGCCCCGCACACCGACAATTCGTTCATGACCGCGCTCGCCCGCACCGACGTGCCGGGCCTCGCGGTGCGGCTGCCGCCCAATGGACCGATGGGGGGCGAGTGGTTCCCGCCGCCGATTGTCGAGGGCACGTTCCTGATCAACCTCGGCAACATGATGCGGCGGTTCTCGAACGACCGCTTTTTGTCGACCCCGCACGGCGTGCTCAACGAAAGCGGCACCGACCGCTATTCGATCGCCTATTTCCACTCGCCGAACCCGAACGCGACGATCGCCTGCCTGCCGAGCTGCGTCTCGCCCGACAACCCGCCCAAGTACGCGCCGACCGTCTATCGCGAGCTGGTGCTCGAGTTCTACCGCGCCAACTACTTTCACCAGAAAGGCCACCAGTCGTTGGCCGCGGAGATGATCCAGGCGGCCGATTAGGACATGACGGTCAAGCTTTTCGCCTTTACCTGCGGCACGGTCACCGGCGAATTCGGCCGGCTGATGGAGGGCGGCGAAGGCGAGGTCACGGTCCCGGTGCCGGCGTTCCTGATCGAGCATCCGGCGAAGGGCCGCGCGGTGTTCGACACGGGGCTGCATCCCGACTGCCGGCACGACCCGGCGGGCCGCCTCGGCGATCGGCTGACGTCGCTGTTCCGGGTCGCGCTGCCGCCCGAGGCCGACATTGCCAGCCGCCTCACCGGCATCGACCGCGACCCCGGCAAGATCGACCTGCTGATCGGCTCGCATTTCCACTTTGACCATGTCGGCGGCAACGCCTTGCTCCCCAACGCGACGCTGGTCGTGCAGCGCCGCGAGTGGGATGCCGGAATGGACCCGGATACCGCGGCCCGCGCCGGTTACAACCCGCGCGACTTCGACCTCGGCCACAAGGTGCGGCTGGTCGACGGCGAGCACGACGTGTTCGGCGACGGCTCCGTCACCTGCCTGCCGACGCACGGTCACACGGTCGGCCACCAGTCGCTGCGCGTGCGCACCGCCGCCGGGGAGATCGTGCTCGCGGCCGACGCCTGCTATTTCTGCCGGACCTTGCGCGAGCGCCGCCTGCCGCGTTTTGCGCACGACAAGGCGGCCATGCTGGCGTCGCTCGACCGGCTGGCGGCGCTGGAGCAGGGCGGCGCCCGCCTCGTCTTCGGCCACGACCCCGAATTCTGGCGCAGCGTCCCGCAAGCGCCGGCGCAGCTTGGATGACGCTGCCGAACGCGATCCTGTTCGACCTCGACGACACGCTGCTGGTCGCGTTCGGCCCGGCGCAGTCGCAATGGCAGCGCACGATCGCGGCGTTCGCCGACCGGCTCGGGCCGCTCGAAGCCGGCATCGTGGCGCAGGCGATCCACACCGCCTCGGCCGATCTGTGGGCCGACCCCGGCCGCCACAAATACTGGCGCCACCGGATCGACGAGGCGCGCCGCAAGATCGTCGTCGACGCTTTCGCCGCGCTCGCCGCGTTGGGTCACACGCCGCCGCCGCGCGCGGTCGGCGACGCGATGGCCGATGCCTACAACGCGCTGCACGACGACGAGCTGGCGATGTTCCCCGACGCGCACGACACGCTCGACCGCCTCAAGCAGCTCGGCGTCAAGCTGGCGCTGATCACCAACGGCGCCGGGCCGCCGCAGCGCGCCAAGGTGGTGCGCTTCGCGTTGGAGCACCGCTTCGACCACATCCAGATCGAGGGCGAGCACGGCTTTGGCAAACCCGAAGAGCGCGCCTATACGCACGCGATGGCGGCGCTCGGGGTCGCGCCGCACGAGACCTGGATGGTCGGCGACAACCTCGAATGGGAGGTCGTCGGCCCGCAGCGCCTCGGCATCCACGCGATCTGGCATGACGGCTACGGTGTCGGCCTGCCCCCCGGCTGCCCGATCAAACCCGACCGCATCATCCGCCGCCTCCGCGAACTGCTGCCGTAGGCAGATCGGCTGGCGCGCGATAAAGTTCACTAATGTTGCTCGAACGCCTGAAAAAGCACGGATTTCAGATCGAATTTCGCTCTCATGCCGAAGCGATCCTGAGCGTCGACTTTCCTCTGGCGCTTTTGGAACTTGAGCAGGCGTTGCGTTCGCTGACCATCCCGATCGACGAGATCATTCGATCAGGAGGAGGTGAGACTAAAGGCACGCAGCGGCTGCGCCGTTCGCTGTCCGAGCTCGGATGGCAAAAGGGTGTTTTTGAGATCAAAAGACGATCAATGAACATGTGTTTGAGGCACAAACCCACATTATCGATCATGTTAAGCAATCCGAAGCGGGAACGGTCATTCTTGAAATAGAATGGAACAATAAAGACCCGTTCTTTGATCGCGATCTAGAAAATTTCAAGCGTCTGCATGCCGAAGGAGCAATCAGCGTGGGCGTGATTGTTACGCGCGGCTCCGAAATGCAAAGCCAGATGCGGGACCTCGTTTGCCGGTTTGCGATCGACAGAGGCATCGGCGGAATTGGCGATTTGGCGGCACTCGGCCTTGCTCCCACAGCCAGGCAACGTGCCGATTATGAGCGGCGTGGAAGGCGTCCCGGCACTGCTTTCGCAGAGGCTTGGGCAGCGGGGTTC
>JAFAWI010000589.1 GCA_019241915.1 Alphaproteobacteria bacterium | reverse complement strand
TCGCCGTCGACCGCGACGCTGGCCCGGAAGTTCCTTGCCGCCGGCATGGTTGTGCTCGGCAAGACCCACACGGTCGAATTCGCGATGGGCGGCTGGGGCACCAACCACCACATGGGGACGCCGTGGAACCCGTGGGACCGCGAGGTCGCGCGCACTCCGGGCGGATCGAGCAGCGGCTCAGGGGTCGCGGTGGCGAGCGCGATGGCGCCGTGGGCCATCGGCACCGACACCGGCGGTTCGGTACGGCTGCCTGCGTCGTGGTGCGGCATCACCGGCCTCAAGACGACCGTCGGGCGGGTCAGCTGCTACGGCATCCTGCCGCTTGCGCCGTCGCTCGACACGCCGGGGCCGATGGCGCGCTCGGTCGAGGACGCGGCGCTGCTGTTCAGTGTGATGCAGGGCCCCGACCCGCTCGACCGGCTGACTCTAAGCGCGCCCCCGCCCGCCGACCCGTTCCGCACGCTGCGGCGCGGCGTCAAAGGACTGCGGCTCGCCCGCATGCCGCAGCACGAGCGCAACGGTTGCGCGCCCGATGTGCTTGCCGCCTAGGACGCGGCGATCGAGACGCTGGCGCGCGACGGCGCCGAGATCGTCGAGGTCGCCTTGCCGATCGCCTTTGCCGATGCGACGGCGGCGACAGGGCGCATCATCGGCTCCGAGGCGTACCGCCTCACCGGGGCGCTGGTCGACGACGCGGCGCTGCCGATCGATCCGGCGGTGCGCCCGCGCATCCAGCTCGGCCGCGACATCCGTGCGCACGAATACCTGGCGGCGCTGGCCGAGCGCGACCGGATGAAGGCCGATTTTATCGCCGCGCTGGATCGCGGCGGCATCGACGCGCTGCTGACGCCGACGACACAGACCGCTGCGATCCCCTGCGAGCAGGTCGACCAGAGCACGACACCGGCGCATTTCACTCGCGTCTTCAACCTCCTGGAGATGTGCGCGCTGGCCCTGCCCGACGGCTTCACCGCCGCCGGTCTGCCGTTGTCGCTGCAAGTCGTCTGCCGGCCTTATGACGAAGCAGTGGCGCTGCGCATCGGCTGGGCCTATCAGCAGGCGACCGAATGGCATACCGGCCGACCGCCCGGGTTCGGCGGCTGATGGCGCCGCTCGACCGCCTCCAGCGGCTGAACCTGCCGTTTGCCGAACTGCTGGGCGTCGTCTTTGTCAGCGCGGACAAGGATCGCGTCATCGCCGAGCTGACGGTGCGCGATGCGCTGTGCACGCGGCCGGCGGTGATGCACGGCGGTGCGATCATGGCATTTGCCGACACCCTTGGCGCCGCCGGCACGATCCTCAACCTACCCGAGGGCGCCGGCACGACGACGATCGAAAGCAAGACCAATTTCCTGGCCGGCGCCCCGCTCGGCGCGAAGCTGACCGGCGAGGCGACGCCAGTCCACCGCGGCCGCCGCACCCAAGTGTGGACCACCCGCATCACCACTGCAGAAGGCCGCCTCGTTGCCCTCGTCACGCAGACGCAGATGGTGCTTGACGCAAGAACTTGACTTTGTCAAATAATTACTTGCTCACTTGGCCTTCGCATGTCGTGCCGAGGGGGCCATCGATGCCGTCGCCCGCCCTGGATTACCGTATCGCCGCGGTTCGTCGCTTCAACCGGTTTTATACGCAGAAGCTCGGGGTTCTCTCCGAAGCCTTCCTCGATACGCCATTTTCGCTGACCGAGGCGCGGGTGCTGCACGCGCTGGCGCACCGCGACGGCGCGACGGCCACATGGCTCGGCCGCGACCTCGACCTCGATGCGGGCTATCTGTCGCGCATTCTGCGCGAGTTCGAGCGCCAGGGGCTGATCGTGCGCAACCAGTCGTCGCGCGACGGACGGCAGGCGCTGATCTCGCTGACCGATGCCGGCCGCGATGCCTTCGAGCCGCTCGACCGCGCGTCGCAAGGCGCCGTCTCGCGGATGCTGTCGTCGCTGTCCGAGGCTGCGCAAGAGCGGCTGGTCGCCGCCATGCGGCTGATCGGCGGGCTGATCGGCGAACCCGCGGAGAAAGCCGCCGCGTTCATTCTGCGCCCGCATCGACCGGGCGACATGGGCTGGGTCACGCAGCGCCATGGTGCGCTCTACAGCGCGGAATACGGGCTCAACCACAAGATGGAGGCCTATGTCGCGGAGGTCGTTGCCAAGTTCCTGCGCGAGTTCGACCCGGTCCGCGAGCATTGCTGGATGGCCGAACAGGAGGGCGCGCCGATCGGTTCGGTGTTTCTGGTCAAGGAAACAGATGAGGTCGCCAAACTGCGCCTGTTGATTGTCGACCCGCAGGCCCGCGGGCTCGGGGTCGGCCGCTGCCTGGTCGAAGAATGCGTGCGCTTCGCCCGCCAGGCCGACTACCGCGAAGTGACGTTGTGGACGCACAGCATCCTCACCGCGGCGCGGCGCATCTACGCGTCGGTCGGGTTCGCCATCGTCTCAACCGAGACGCACGACGAGTTCGGGCCCGAGCTGCTCGGCGAGACCTGGACGCTCCGGCTTTGAAAACGCGACTCCAACAGGGTTGACCGCGGCAACTGCCGCAAACGCGATCCGCTGCACCGCGGCGCTCGCATTTGCGGCTGAGTCGCCGCACGCCACCGCTGCGGCGGCGTCCCGGCCGGCGCCGTGCGGGCGATCCTCGCCTTGGCCCGGCCAGCGCGATGTCGATGACGACGACGAGGCAATCGCGGCGATCTGGTTTAGGGTCGGCAGCACCGCAGCGGCATAGGGAAGCGCGTGCTCGTGGTCGAATCGAATGTGCCGCGGCGCGCGCGGTCACACCTTGTGCTGCGGTTGAGCCTCTACTACGGCGCGATCTTTCTGATCGTCGGTGTGAAGACGCCGTTTTGGCCGGTGTTCCTCGCGGGTCGCGGTCTCGATCCGCACGAGATTTCGCTCGTCTTTGCGGCGGCGATCTGGCTCAACGTGGTCGTCACTCCGACGATCGGCGCGCTTGCCGACCGGCTGGCGCGGCGCCGCCTGATGATGATGGTGCTCGCTGCAACGGCGATCGGCGCGTACCTCGCGCTGTGGGGCGCCGCCGGGTTCGCACTCCTGCTGGGGTTGACGCTGGTCGCGTCCGTGGCGCAAGCGGCGATCATGCCGCTCGGCGACAGCGTGACGCTGGCGGCGGTCCGCGAAGACGGCATCGATTACGGCAGGGTGCGCGTCTGGGGCTCGGTCACGTTCATCGTCGCCGCGGTTGCCAGCGGCCTGGTCCTCGCCCAGCCGGCGGCCGGCCGGCTGGGGGCAAACGCGGTTTTGGCGCTGGTCTTGGCCGCCTCGCTGCTGTTGCTCGGCGCGTGCGGCGCGATTCCCGGGGCCGCGCAGCCGCCGCGCCGAACGCCGCATCGCTCCGCCCTGGGCGCGCTCGCGGCGGATGCGAGGTTCTGGCTCTTTATCGCCGCCGGCGCGGCGATCCAAGCGAGCCATCAGGTCTATTACGGCTTTGGCACGCTCTACTGGCGCTCGCTCGGGTTTTCCGACGCCGTCATCGGCGCCTTATGGGGCGAAGGCGTGGTCGCCGAAATCCTGCTGTTCTGGTGCGGCAGCCGGCTGCTGGCGCGGCTCGGCCCGCTCGGGTTGATGCTGAGCGGCGGCGCGGCGGGCGTCGTCCGCTGGGGCCTCATCGGCATCGTCCCCGGGCTGCTGCCGGCATTCGCGTTGCAGTTGCTGCACGCACTGACGTTTGGTGCGACCCATCTCGGCGCGATGAACTACCTGTCGCGCCGCGTCCCGCCGCATGCCGCGGCCAGTGCGCAGGCGCTCTATGCCGGCGCCTCCGCCGGCCTCTGCAGCGGCATCGTCATGCTCGGCGCCGGCGCGCTGTACGAAAGCTGCGGCGGCCGGGCCTATCTCTTCATGGCGGCCTTGTCGGCTCTGGGGATTGTCGGTGTCGCGCTGCTGCGCAGCTCACAGAACCGCGATCAGCGGCCGCATTTCTTATAGCGGCCGGCGGCGAGAGCGGCGGTGGCCTGGCTCGTCGCGTAGGCGCGGAACGCACGGTTGTCCATCCCGGCCGCCGCCTTGATCAGCTCGGCCGCTTCCTGGCAGGCCTGCGGCCCGGACTTGCCCGCCTGCTTCAGCGCCGCCTGATTGGCAAGCGTGGTGTCCCAGCGGTCGTAAACGGCGTTGCTGTGGAAGTGGGCGATCATCGCCTTCTGATAGCCGAGCACCGCCTCCTTGTTGCGCTGCTGGAACAGGCCGTAGGTCTGGTCGCGGCACGCGGTGCTCGCGACCATCAGATCGACCAGAAAATGGATGCCCTGTTCCGCCTCGACCGCTGCCGGCGAATAACAATCGCTGGCGGCGCCGGCCACTCCAGGCATGACAACGGAGGCAGCCAAGGCCGCCGCAACAGCAAGCTTTTTCATAATTCCCCCGGGACTAACCAACAGCCCGACCATACGCGACAAGCCGCCATTTGCAAGAACGTGGAACGCGAATTTCATATTTGCGACCACTGGTTGCCTTGCCTTGGCATAGCGAAACGGACGGTTTGCTTTTATGCGGTTTCACATCATCCCGGTCGCCACAAAAATCTCGCCGCCAGTCGGCCGTGGCGGCGAGAAAGTGGCAAGGCAAAGCTTTTTTGACGCCGTTGCCCATCGCTTGGGGGAACAAGCGAACGTAGGCCCTTTTTTATAAAGCTGCTGTCAACCATGGCGTTACAACATAGGTTAGCTGCCGGCCGGTCAGCTTGCGCGCCTCCGGAACCGAGCCTCATAGTTCGCCGATGATTGTGCTGTTTACCGATTTCGGCCTCGCCGGCCCCTATACCGGCCAGGTCCAGGCGGTGCTGCATCAGAGCGCACCCGGGGTGCCGATCATCTCGCTGTTCGCCAACGCGCCGGCCGAGCAGCCAAAGCTTGCGGCCTACCTTCTCGCGGCTTATGGCACCTGGTTCCCGCCGGGCACGGTTCTGCTGTGCGTTATCGACCCAGGTGTCGGCAGCGAACGGCGCGCGGTCGTCGTCGAGGCGGAAGGGCGCACCTATGTCGGCCCCGATAACGGGCTGTTCGACATCGTCATGCGCCGCGCCGCCGAACCCCGGCTGTGGGAGATCATCTGGCACCCTGGGCCGCTGTCGCCGAGCTTTCACGGCCGCGACCTGTTCGCACCGGTCGCGGCGCGGCTGGCACTCGGCGAATCCGTCGCCGGCTTCGCGCAGCCTGCCGGCGACCGTTCTGCCGATCGCGGCTGGCCCGACGATCTCGGCGAAATCGTCTATATCGACCATTACGGCAATGCGATGACCGGTTTGCGCGGTGCGCTGCTGGCGCCCGAGGCGCGGTTGCTTGCCGCCGGGCGCAGCCTCGCGCGGGCGGCGACGTTCTCGGCGGTGCCGCACGGAGAAGCGTTCTGGTACATCAACTCGAACGGTCTCGCCGAGATCGCGGTCAATGGCGGCCGGGCCGCCGACACGCTCGGCCTCGCCGTCGGCGACGACGTCAGGATCGAGGCTTAAGCGGCAGCGTACGCCGCGATCAGCCGGTTGAACTGCTCGGGCGCCTCGAACTGCACCCAATGCCCCGCGCGCGGCACCACCGCAAAGCGGGCGCCCGGCTGCACGCTTTGCAGAAGGCGCCGGCGCTCGTCGACATGCGGGTAGGCGGTGGCGTCGCGCTCGCCCCAGATGCCATTGAGCCGCGCCTTGATTTTGGGCAGCGCCTCGACCAGCGCGCCGGAACGGGAAAACCGCCGGCTGCGCATCCGCGCGCGGGCATGATTTGTCTTCTGCAGCCAGAGGGCCAACTCGTCGATCCTGGCCGGATCGTGGATCATCAGCTGGTTCAAATTATAGCGGTGCGTCGCGAATTCTTGCTCTTCGTCGGCATCGGCGGCGACGCGTTCGAGCGGTGTCGGCGACCGTTCGAGGCCCAGGCCGTTCGACCCCACGACCGTGAACCCGTTGAGACGCTCGCCGAGCTGCGCCGCGACCACCCCGCCAATCACGCCGCCGAACGAGAACCCGGCGAGGTGCGGTTTGACCCCTCTCGGCACCACTCGCTCGATCCCCTGAACCACGATCGCGGCGAGGCCTTCGGCCGTCCACGGCTCGGGCGGCGTCGCCGAGTCGCCGAGGCCCGGCATGTCCGGCGCGATGACGGTGAATTCGCGCGACAGGACCGGCACATTGCGGATCCAGTGCGTCCATGA
>JAFAWI010000144.1 GCA_019241915.1 Alphaproteobacteria bacterium | reverse complement strand
CGGCCATGCGGCGACCGCCGCGGCGGTGATGACGGCGTTGTGGTGCCTGTGGCCGCGCCCGCTTTACCTCTACATCGCGGCGGCGGCGCTGGTGGCTTTGAGCCGGGTGTGGACCGGCGCGCATTACCTGAGCGATGTCATCGCCGGCGCCGCGATTGCCATCGTCGTGACGCGCGCGCTCGCGGTGTGGCTGGCACGGCGCGGCGCGCCGACCGCCAAAGCCGAGGCCAAACCCGAGACCGACGCAGCGCCGCAGTACCGCACCGTATAGGATGCCGGTATGAGCCTGCGGATCGACACGTTCGACAGCGCCCGCGGCGGCAACACGTTTTACAAGGCGATTGCGCATCCGCTCGCCGCGGCGCCGGCGCGCGCGCTGATCGCGCGCCTCCGGCGTCACGGCAGGATCGCGGTCGTCGATCCGCAAGCTGCGGCCGCGGGTTTCGCCGAGCTGTTCGATCTAGCCGGCATCGATATCGCCGGCATCTATGTCCAGGACATCGCACAGATCGGCAAAGAAACACTTGGCCGCGCGGCGGAAGGCATACCGGCGCTCGGCCGCTGCGGCGCACGTGCGGTGCTGGTGACGGCGTTTGATGCCGACCGGTTGATCGCTCAGATCGCGCCCTTCTTGCCCGCCAATGCCGATGTCTTCAGCTTTGATGAGATCCGCGTCCCGGCCGACCGGCTAACCAACAAACGCACCTATCTCGACCCGCTCAATTTCGCCGCCAACTTTGTGCTGTTCCGCGATACCGAGACGGTGGCGACGCGCCTCCAAACCGCAAATTACTGGGCCGGATACGGCGCCGCGGAGATCACCCTGTGGTGCACTTTGTTCGGCGGCGACGGCGCGGTCCTTGCCGAGTGGTCTTCTAAACCGCCGGCGGGCCAGGCCCTCCTCGACATCGATAGCCGCTGGGTACGCGACCGGTTCAATCTCGGCGAGTTCGCCGGCCAATTGTTCGTCCACGTATCGGGTGCAGCCGGGCACGACGTCATCAAATATGCGCTCGATATTTATGGGGCTGACGACCGCTCGCTGTCCTCGACGCACGATGCAAACGCCTGGCCCTCCGACCGCTATGCCGGACTGCCGGCGCCGGCCCCGGGCGAGCGGGTCGTGCTGTGGTTGCAGAATTCGCACGCGGCGCCGATCCCGGCGGGCGCGATCGGGCTCAACGTGATGGGCGAGAACCGCATCGTGACGCTGGACGAGCCGATCGGGGGCTTTGCAACCCTCGCGCTCGACGTTGCCGAGCTGCTGCCGGGCATCTGCTGGCCCGCGCAGATCGAGCTGAATGCCGGCAAGCACATGGTTCGGCCGCGCTACGAGGTCATCGAGGGCAAGCGGCGGCGCATTGCCCATGTCAATGTCGAGCGCGCCGACCTCGAGCCGAACCCTGAGCTGCCCGGTCTCGCCGCAACGCTGGGCAAGGGCTACCTGCTGCCGGCGCCGGTCCTGCCGCGCGGCGAATGGCAGAGCCTGCTCCTGCCGACGCCGATGGCGCTGGCGCAGGGCGAGCTGCCGATCGCGGCGATCGTCTATAACGCGGACGGAAGCGAGGTGGCTCGCCACCGTTTCGGCCGTTTGCCGCGCCGGCACCGTGTCGCACTCGATCTCGACGAGCTGTCGGCCGCGCTCGGCGACAGCTACGGCCATGTCGAGCTGGTTTACGATTTTGCCGCGGGCGGCGAGGCCGACGGCTGGCTGCACGCGCTGTTCCGCTACCGGCACCGGGCCAGCGGCCATGCGGCCGACACTAGCTTTGGCGCCCATATCTTCAACACGATTCTCACGTATCGCGACGAGCCGCAATCCTATTCCGGCCGCCCGCCCGGGCTGTCGACTCGGCTCTTCCTGCGCCTTGGTCAAGACGGTCACGACACGCTTTGCCACTTGATATACCCGGCCTCGGTGCCGTGGCGCGCAAGCAGCCGAACCGACATCGTT
Organism: Alphaproteobacteria bacterium; assembly: GCA_019241915.1. Classification (GTDB taxonomy): domain Bacteria; phylum Pseudomonadota; class Alphaproteobacteria; order ATCC43930; family CGMCC-115725; genus DATARH01. The sequence continues at coordinate 6,295 of JAFAWI010000144.1, read as the reverse complement.
CTGCACGACGGCTTGGGCCGCGAGGTCGCTCGAAAGTCGCTGGCAATCGCCTGTTCGGGTTCGCATTTGTGGCGCTACCACGGGCTCTTCGCGGCGGCCGAGCGCGCGGCCGCGGGCCCCGGCGCCTATGCGGTGGTGCGCGATACGACCTGCCGCCTGTTCGGCTATCACGGACTGATCGGCCGCGACGGCGCCTTCAGTCTCGACCACATGTTCGGTTTTTGATTGGCCGTTCGGGGCGTTCGGCCTCCCGCTCGGCGCAAAAATGCTATAGTGCTCCGCTCAAGCGAGCGGAATTCGCGTGATGTCTGAGCATCGCCACAGCAAGGTCTTGATCGTCGGCGCGGGCCCGGCCGGCTTCACCGCTGCGATCTACGCGGCGCGGGCGAATCTGCGCCCGATCTTGCTCGGCGGGCTGCAACCGGGCGGCCAGCTCACGATCACCACCGATGTCGAGAACTATCCCGGCTTTGCCGACGTCATCCAGGGCCCGTGGCTGATGGAGCAGATGCAGGCGCAGGCCGAACACGTCGGCGCCAAGATCGTGCTCGATCTGGCGGTGCGGCTCGACCTGGCGCAGCGGCCGTTTGTGGTGACCGGCGATTCCGGCGACACCTACAGCGGCGATACGGTGATCCTTGCCACCGGCGCGCAGGCGCGCTGGCTGGGTCTGCCGAGCGAAGAGCAATACCGCGGGTTCGGCGTCTCGGCCTGTGCCACTTGCGACGGATTCTTCTTTCGCGGCAAGGAAGTCGTCGTGGTCGGCGGCGGCAACACCGCCGTCGAGGAGGCCATCTATCTCACCAACCACGCAAGCCGGGTGACGCTGGTGCACCGGCGCGACACGTTGCGCGCCGAGAAGATTTTGCAGGACCGCCTGTTCCGCAACCCGAAGATCGGGGTCGTCTGGGACTGCGTCGTCGACGAAATCCTTGGCGTACCGGAGCCGCCCGAGGTGACCGGCGTGCGTCTGCGCAACGTCAAGACCGGCGCGTTGAGCGAGCGGCGGTGCGAGGGTGTGTTTGTCGCCATCGGCCACACACCGGTGACCGAGCTGGTCGCCGGCCAGCTGCGCCTCGACCCCGAGGGCTACGTCCTGACCAATCCCGATTCGACCGCGACCGACATTCCCGGGGTTTTCGCCGCCGGCGATGTCAAGGACCGGGTGTTCCGGCAGGCGGTCACCGCTGCCGGCATGGGTTGTATGGCCGCACTGGAGGCCGAGAAGTTTCTCGCCGCGCAGGACGACGCATCGCCGGCGCGCGCGGCGGAATGAAGTAGGAGCGTCCCGATGGCAATGGATTGGGACAAGCTGCGCGTGGTTCATGCGGTCGCCGAGGCGGGCAGCTTTACCCACGCGGGTGAGTCGCTGAACCTCAGCCAGTCCGCGGTCAGCCGCCAGATCAGCGCGCTGGAGGAAAGCCTCAGCGTGCCGCTGTTTCACCGCCACGCCCGCGGCCTGATCCTCACCGAGCAGGGCGAGCTGTTGTTCCGCACCGCGCGCGAGGTGTTCGCCAAGCTGGCGATGGCCGAAGGGCTGATCTCGGAATCGAAAGACCGGCCGAAGGGGCCGCTCAAGATCACCACGACGGTTGCATTCGGGTCGATCTGGCTGACCCCGCGCATTCGCGAATTTCTCGACCTCTATCCGGAAATTCAGGTCAGCCTCGTCGTCGACGATTCCGAGCTCGATTTATCGATGCGCGAGGCCGATGTTGCGATTCGCATGTCGCCGCCGCGGCAGCCTGATTTGATCCAGCGCCATCTGGTCAGCGTGCAGGTGCACATCTACGCCTCCGCCGATTATCTGCAAAAGCACGGAACGCCGCAGCGGCCGGAGGATCTGGAAGAGCACCGCGTCATTGTCTACGGCGAGGACGCGCGTCCGCCGGTGCCCGGGGTAAACTGGCTGCTCGAGGTCGGCCTGAAGCCGGGCCACGACCGCCGGCCTATCCTCACCGTCAACAACACCTACGGCATGTTGCGGGCGATCATGAGCGGTCTCGGGGTCGCCGCGTTGCCCGATTTCGTCGCGCATGAGCATAGCGGACTGGTGCGGGTTCTGCCCGAGGTGTCGGGGCCGCCCAACGAAGCTTATTTCGTTTATCCGGAGGAGTTGCGCACCTCAAAGCGGATCAGCGTGTTCCGCGATTTTCTGCTGCGCAAAGTGGCCGAAGGACGTCTCGGAGGCTGAGGCTTCCGACGACCGGCCGCTTCCCCGCGCGACGTCGCCCTGGGGAAGCGTGGCTGACCTTATGGTCGAGGCGGCGGCTCGCATTCACGGGATGTGGCCGAGACGATAGCCTTGCTTTTTTTGCAGACGAGACAGGACGAATTCTTGCTGGTGGCAGTCCAGTCGAAAGGCCATGTTCGCAACTGCGCGACGGATGTCGCCGGAAGTTTTCGCGGGCGCCGATGGGGCCTGCAGGGTTTCCGGGACTAGTGCCCGGGAAGAGGGTCTTCGGATCCTTACGTCTCCTAGACGTGAAGCCTCCCTGTTCAAACTTGGCCGGAACTTCGCGTTCCGGCCATTTTCTTTTGACCGGGGCGCGGCTTTATTCGCCAGGATCGGCGGTGACGCCGGCCTGCTGGTCGATAATGGTGACACGCACCGCTTCGAGCGGATCGTCGGCGACCGGTGATACGCACAACTCGCCGTTGCGCTTGGGGCCCACCACACCCCCTTCAAAGAACGAGCCTTCATAGGCGATCTCGAGCCGCTCGCCGAGCTCGCCCGAGGGCCGCACGGCAAAACCGGTGAGCGGCAGATTGCGGCCGCGCGTGCCGGCGTAGTTGCCGTTGCTGACCCACGCGGTGGCGCGGCCTTCCTGGGCATAGACACGAAACTCGATCGCGCTCGGCGCCAGCCCTTCGCGCGGGCGAATGCTCAACGCTTCGATCTGCCGCTTGCTGCCGGGGCTGCCGGCCCAGCCGGGCTCGACATAGCGGCGGTCGCCCAACCCCATGATGTGCAGCAGAATCTCGGTGCCGACATCGTGCGGGCCATTAGCCGTGGCCGATGCGGCGGCAGGCTCCGGTTCCGGGGCGGGCGGCGCCGCGGCGGCCTCGGGCTCTGGGGCGGGAGCCGGCTCCGGGGCGGGAGCCGGTTCCGGTGCGGGCGCGGGCGGCGGCGCTGCCGCGGCGGCAGGCTCAGGCTCCGGGGCAGGGGTCGGCGTCTCGCGTTCCGCGGCGGCCGGCCCCGCTTCGGGGGTCGGCGCCGCGGCGACCGCGGACTCCGCCGCCGCCGCGTTCGATTCGGAAACCGAACTGCGCCGCGGGCGGCGATCGCCGCCGCCCGAGCCCGATCCGGGCGGTGCATTCCTGGCCTTCTGCTCGACCAGTTGCCGCAGATCGTCCTGGTAGCGGTCGCGCAGTTTGGTGGCGTTGAAGTCGGCCGCGCGGCGGGCGATGATCGCTTCGGCGATCTCGACCATGTCGGCTGGAACGTCGATGCCGGATGGCTCGGTAAAGTCGGGCGAGAGCAACTCGTCCTGCGTGCGCAGCGTCGATACCATCAGCCCGTTGCCGTGCGGCTCGATCAGCGCCGGCCGGTCGCTGTCGCCCATGCGTGCGTGGCCGATCGACACGCGGCCGCTGCGGGCCATCGCCTGGCGCAGCGCCTGCACCGTCACCGCGGCCAGCTGCCCTTCGGGGTGCACGTAGAAGACCTGGTCGATGTGGAGGTGATCGATCTGCTGGCGAGGAACGAACTCCTCGAGGTCGATGATGCTGCCGCTGCCGAGCTTGTCGAGCTCGTCCTGTTGCAGTGTCACGTAGCGCGACGGCGCATGCTCATAGCCTTTGACAAGCGCGTCGGCGGCGACCACATCGCCGGTCTTGGTGTCGACGAACTGCTCGGTGACAAGGTTCCCGGTGCGGCTGCTCAACAGATCGAGCTTGACCCGGTTGGCGGCGCTGGTGGCCGGCGTCAGGTAAACCGGACAAGAGACCAAAGACAGGCGTAGCGAGCCGTTCCAGACTTTTTCGGCCATCGGCGATATCTCCAAAGTCGCGCCGCGAGCCGCTGTTATACCGCGGCGTCGTCACGGACGCGAGATGTTCACAGGGAACTAGCCGATAAGCTGTTGCCAATTCACCGCATTGCCGAGCTTCAACGGCGTCCCCGCGGGCGGCATCGGATACTTCAGCCCGCTTGCGCAGTTGAACAGAACCGCGCGCTCTCCCGGCCCGACGCGGCCCTCCGCCACGGCTTGGCGATAGGCGGCAAAGGTCGCCGCGCCCTCGGGGCAGAGCAGCAGCCCTTCCGTGCGGGCAACCTCGCTCCACGCCTCCGCGATCGCCGAATCGTCCACCGCGATGGCGAATCCGCCACTCTCGCGCACCGCGCGCAGGATCAGGAAATCGCCGACCGCAACCGGCACCCGAATCCCCGCGGCGAATGTATGCGCGTCCTCCCAGCGCGGGGCATGCTCCGCCCCGTCCTCCCAGGCCTTTACCATCGGCGCGCAGCCGGCCGCCTGGACCGCGACCATGCGCGGCCGCTTCCGGCCGATCCAGCCCATCTCCTCGAGCTCGGCGAACGCTTTCCACATGCCGATTAGCCCGGTGCCGCCGCCGGTCGGGTAAAAGATCACGTCGGGCACCTCCCACCCGAGCTGCTCGGCCAGTTCGAGCCCCATCGTCTTCTTGCCCTCGATGCGGTACGGCTCGCGCAACGTCGAACAATTGAACCAGCCGACCGCCTTCTCGCCTTCGGCGACGAGCCGGCCGCAATCGTCGATCAGCCCATCGACGAGAAAGACCCGGGCGCCCTGCATTGCGATCTCGCGCACGTTCACATCGGGCGTGTCGTCAGGGCAGAACACATAGGCGGCGATGCCGGCGCGCGCGCAATAGGCGGCCATTGCGGCGCCGGCATTGCCGTTGGTCGGCATCGCCATCGTCGCGATGCCGAGCTCCTTGGCCATCGACACCGCCATTACCAGCCCGCGCGCCTTGAACGAGCCGGTCGGCAGGCGCCCTTCGTCCTTGACCAGGATTTCGCCGCCCTTGGCGAGGCCGCGGGCGATGCGCGGCAGCGGCACCAGCGGCGTCACGATCTCGCCGAGCGAGACGACGTTCTCCGGCCGGCGCACCGGCAGCAGTTCGCGGTAGCGCCACAAAGTCTGGGGCCGCGCCGCAAGCATGTCCTTGGTCAGCACTTTTGCCGCAGCGGCTAGGTCGTACCGCACCAGCAGCGGCCGCCCCGCCTTTGACAGCCCCTGCACGACATCCGCCTGGTAACGCTCGCCGGTGAGGCCGCATTCGAGATGCGTGACAAAGGTCGGCAGCGCGCCGCCGGTCCACTCGATATCAGTCATTTGCGCTCCGCTTCACCATCTTTTGCGCCCGGTCACATCGCGCAGCGCAGCCGCCGCTTCACCCGATCACATTCAGGCCGTGGCGCCGGCCGTATCGTTCGGCGAAACGCGCGATGCGCTCGTCATAGGTCACCAGCGGTGCGCGATGTTCGATCGCCGTGGCCATGAGCAGCCGATCGGCCGGATCGCGGTGTTCCAGCGGGTGAAGCTCATAAGCGCGTGCGGCCGCGAGATGGTCAAGCGGCAGCAGCGTAACCCCAGGAAGGGTCAAAAAGCGCTCGACCCACTGCCGCACCGGCAGGTCAAGAACGATGCGCTCGGCATCGACCAACAGGGCGATCTCCCAGGCCGTCACGGTGCTCAACAGGATCGAGCCACCGCCTTGCCAGGACCGGTCGATCGCGGCACGCGTGGCAGGACGAAGGCGCGCATCGCCGCTGTCGAGCCACAATGCGATATGCGTGTCGAGGAGCAGCGCGTCGCTCACCGCGCAATCTCGGCACCGCTCTCTGCCTCGGGCTGAATATCGAGTGCCGGAGCCGTAAGGTCGACCCCCTTTCTGACGCGAACCGAACCGGGATGCGCGCCAAACAGCGACCCGCGCCGATCGTGCGCCGCAAGAAGCGTACGCATGGCGAGAGCGACCGCCTCGGTCTTGTTGCCGCCGGTAAGCCTGATCGCAACCTGCTCGATCAGCGCCACCACATCAGCTCTATTTATCGTCACGACGGCCGCCATGCCCGGTCACTTCATTAGATCATTACATAGATAATGATGGTTTCCGCGCGGTACAAGGCTACAGCACCGCTTCGGCGACGAGGCGCATTGCGGCGGCGTCGGCGCCGGCCAGGACCATCGAGCCGAGCCAGTTGTCCTGGGCCAGCTCCTGCCACGCCTGCAGCCGGTCGCGAATCCGCGCCGGCGGTCCGACCAGCGAGATTTCGTCGATCAGGGCGTCCGGCACCGCCGCCGCC
>JAFAWI010000024.1 GCA_019241915.1 Alphaproteobacteria bacterium | reverse complement strand
GTCCTGTTCCTCTACGGCATCGCGCTCGGCGGCAGTGGCGGCGCCTGGGCGATGGGCGCTGGCGGTTTGATCGGCCTCGCTCTCGGGGTAACCGCCGGGGCCGGGATCTACTGGGGGCTGGTCAGCATCCCGATGCGGCTGCTGTTCACGGTGACAAGCTGGCTGGTGCTGCTGCTCGCCGCCGGGCTCGCGTCGCAAGGCGCCGCCTTTCTGGTGCAAGCCGATCTGCTGCCGTCGCTCGGCAGCAATCTGTGGGACACCTCGTTCCTGTTGACCGACCGGAGCCTCGCCGGCCGCGTGCTGCATACGCTTATCGGCTACACCGCGCAGCCGGCGGGCATCCAGCTCGTTTTTTATGCCGGGACACTGCTGCTGATCGGCGGCCTGATGCGTATGGTGGCTGCGGCCGACAAGCCGGCGTCGCCACGTTCCGCCGGCCTCGCCCCCGGCGAATAACAAAATTTTTTGAGGACAGTCAATAATGCGTCGCATTCCCATCTTGGGCAGCTCAATCTCTGGTATCGCGCTGCCGATCGTCCTCGCGCTGTTGATCGCGCGTCCCGCCTCGGCCGATTTCAAGGTCAAGCAACCCGACGCCGAATTCGGCGAACTCGAGCTCGAAGAGGTCGGCAGCTACGGCCGCAGCGGCAACCCGGCAACAAACAACGAGCAGAGCTTTGTCCACGAGCTCGAATACGGCGTCAGCAATTTCTGGCGCACCGGGTTCGAGCTCGAAACCGGGCGCACGTTCGGTCCCGGCAATCGCCTCAGGATCGAGCAGGTCACCTGGGAGAACTGGTTCGTTCTCGGCGAGCGCGGTCAGTATTGGGTCGATCCGGCGCTCTTCGTCGAATACGGCCGTACGACGGTCAACGGCATGCCCGATGAGACCACCGTCGGGCCGATCCTGCGCAAGGAGATGTTCGGCACCGCCAATACGGTCAACCTGTTCTTCCAAAAGGATCTGGGCAATGCCGCGGCGGGACGTCCGGTCTTTCTCTACGCCTGGGAAACGCGGCTGCTGACCGGCTGGCCGGTAGATCCCGGGTTTCAGGCCTATGGCGAGCCCGGTCCGCTCGGCCATTTTGCTGCGCTCGGCAGCCAGGACCACAGGGCCGGGCCGCAGCTGTTTGGCGAAGTGCACAATTTGGGTCCCGGGACGCTGAAAGCCAATGGCGGCGTGTTGTTCGGCCTGACCCCGGCCGCGCCGCGGCAGACTTGGCGATGGCAGCTCGAGTACGAGGTGCATTTCTAGGCCCGCCGTTAACCATGATTTGCCGCACCCGCTATGCGGCATTTTAGGTATCGTCGGCAGCCGGCCTCTCAGGGCTCGGGGAGGACGATGTGTCCGGTTGCCTGCGCGTCGCATACCTGATCGCCGCGGTTCTGTTGTTGCTGGTTCTGCCGTATGGCGAGGCCAGCGTGCTGGTGCTGCTCTCGGTCGCGGTCGACCTTGCGGCGGCGGCCCTGATGCTGCAGTACGCCACGGGCCGGCGGGCGAGGGTTGTCGCTGTCGCCGGCGACTTCACGACCATGGAGCTGCTGCGCCGCGTGGTTCCTCGACTGCGCATGCGCCGCCCGGCGAGGGTGATCGAGGAACAGGTGCGATGGCGGATCGCCGCCGCTGCCCGCCGGCAGATCAGACGATTTCCGGTTTCAGGCTCGACTAAATGATCTTGCGCGCGCGCAAATCGGCAATCGCGGCCGTGGTGTAGCCAAGCTCGCCAAGCACCGCGTCGTTATCGGCCCCCAGTTCCGGTGCGATGCCGATTGTTGCCGGCGTCTCCGAAAAGTGCCACGGCGAGCCGTGCACCTTCAGCCGCTTGCCGTATTTCGGGTAGTCGGCCTCGGCGACATAACCGTTGGCGACCACGTCGGGGTCGTTCGAGGCTTCGAGCAGCGTGTTGATCGGCGCCGAGACGATGTCGGCGGCGCGCAGCCGCGCCACCCACTCGTCGCGCCGCCCGTCCGCGAACAGGCTGTCGAGCAGCGCCAGCAGCGCCTCGCGCTTCTCGTCCGAGCCGATGATCACGCCAAGGTCGCCAAATCCCGCCTCCTCCAAGGTCTCATAAAAGCCGATCGCGCCCATCGCCTCGCGCCACGCGCGGTTGCCGTTGAGCTGGAACACCAGCGGCTTGCCATCGCGGTCGTTAAAGCTGGCGCTGATGCCCGGCCGGTCGGCGGTACCGGTGATGCGCGCCTGGCCGGTGACCGGATCGCGGTCGCGCCACATCGCGGTGGTCAGCGTCCAGCCCATCAGCCGGATCTGGCCGCCGAGCAGCGAGCAGTCGACCTTTTGGCCGATGCCGGTGGTGCGCGCGTAGGTCAGCGCCGCCAGCGCGCCGCCAAAGGCGAGGATCGCGCAGGTCTCGTCGGCGACCGAGACGATCCCGGTGCGCAGCGGCTGGCCCGGAGTGGAATAAGCCTGGGCGATGCCGCCCATCGCCTGGGCCATCGAGTCGGTACCGGGCAGCTGCGCATTCGGCCCCTTGGGGCCATATCCGGATATCGACATGTAAACGAGGCGTGGGTTGACCTTTTTCAATTCGTCGTAGCCGAAGCCGTTCTTTTCGGCCGCGCCGGGGCGGAAGTTCTGGCCGAAAATGTCGGCGCGCGCGACGAGCTTCTTGAGGATGTCGCGGCCTTGCTGTTCCTTGAGGTTGAGCGTGACGCTTCTGACGCCGCGATTGTTGGTCTCGAAATAGGTGCTCGGCATGCCGGGCAGCACGGTCGAACCGCGCGAGTTGTCGCCGATCCCCGGCACCTCGATCTTGATCACCTCGGCGCCAAGATCGGCCATCAGCATGTAGGGCACGGTGCCGGCCTGCGCGGTGGAACAGGCGACGACTTTGACGCCGTGCAGCGGGCCGTGGGGTTGCGTCATGGCTTGGTTCTCCCTCAGCGGATGGGGCGCGGCGCCGGCGCCGACCGGCGATGTCGGCTTTCCGAGCGTAACAAATAGAGCCCGGTCAGGGTGACGATCGCGGCACCGACGACAATCGGCGGGGTCGGCCAATCGCCCCAGACCAAAAGGCCGATGATCGAGCCCCAGATCAGTGCCGTGTAATTGAACGGCGACACCGCCGCCGCCGGCGCACAGGAAAGGGCCAGCGTTGTCCAGTATTGCGACACGCCGCCGATGAGGCCGATCGAGCAGAACATCGCGAGGTCGAGCGGCGCCGGAGTCATCCAGGAGAACGGCAGCAACGGCAGCGCCATCAGCGTCATGAACACCGCGGTCCAGGTGACGATCGAGGCCGAATGCTCGGTGCGGCAGAGGTCTCGCACGGTCAACGTGCCGACCGCGTTGCACACCGCGCAGGCGACCGCGCCGGCGACGCCGACGGCGCTCTCGGCGCCGCTCGGCCGCGCCATCACCAGCACCCCGACAAAGCCGACGCTGACCGCGATCCAGCGCTCGCGGCTCACCCGCTCCTTGATGATCGGGTAGGACAGCGCGGTGAGGAAAAGCGGCGCGGCAAAGGTCAGCGCCACCGCGTCGGCCAGTGGCAGCAGATGGTAGGCGAAGAACGAGGCGACATTGGAGCCGCCCCAGATCACCGCACGGCCGAACTGGCCGCCGAGCCGGTTGGTGCGCATCACCTGCAGCCCGCCGGCGCGCATCACCAGGATGAACGACGGCAGCAGCGCGACAAAGCTGCGGAAGAACACCAGCATCGGGATCGGGTAGCTCTGCGCCAGCCACTTGCCGATCGCGTTCTGGATCGAGAACAGGAAGACCGACGCAAGCATATAGAGAATGCCGAGCCGGATATCGTCGACGCGCAGCGGCGCGGCGGCTGTTTCCACGACGGCTTTTAAAGCTGGTCCGGGTCGAAGCCGACGATCGTCGAGCCGCCCTGGATCGCCGGCAGCAGGCCCGCCGCGCGGGCGAGTTCGTGCTCGGCAAAAAAATGCGACGTGGCACGTTTGGCGGCGGCAAGCGGGTGCCCGGTGCGGTCGGCGGCGAGGGCGACGCGCGCCAGCAGATATCCGGCCGTCACCGTGCCGAACAGGTTGAGATAGGGGGCGGCGCCGGCCGCGGCGATGGCCGGTTCGGCCTCCAGCAGGTAAGCGGTGGCGGTTTCCAGCGCCGCGAGGCCATCAGCGAGCGGCTGGCGCAACGGCGCCAGTTCGCCGGCGAGATCGGAGAGGCCGGCGGCGATCTCGGCGAACAGCACGCGCGCCGCCTCGCCGCGGTCGCGCGCCAGCTTGCGGCCGACCAGGTCGGCGGCCTGGATGCCGTTGGTGCCTTCGTAGATCGCGGCGATACGGGCATCGCGGTAATGCTGCGCCGCGCCGGTCTCCTCGATGTAGCCCATGCCGCCATGCACCTGAACACCGGTCGAAGCGATCTCGATGCCCTTATCGCTGCACCACGCCTTGACCACCGGGATCAAGAGCTCGGCGCGGCGTTGCGCCCGGCTGTCGCCGCGGGCGCCCGCGTCGATCGCCGCGGCCGCGGCGTAGGCGAGGGCGCGCATCGCCTCGGTCTGCGCACGCATCGACAGCAGCATGCGCCGCACGTCGGGGTGATGGGCGATCGGCAGCGGGGTGTCGCCGCGCGGCGCCCCGGCGGGTTGCCCCTGGACACGCGTGCGGGCATAGGCAAGCGCGCCCTGGTAGGCGCGTTCGGCGATCGCCACGCCCTGCACCCCGACCAAGAGGCGCTCGGTGTTCATCATCGTGAACATCGCTTCGAGACCGCGATGCGGCTCGCCGATGCGCCAACCGATGGCGCCGCCGTCCTCGCCATAGGCCAGCACGCACGTCGGCGAGGCATGGATGCCGAGCTTTTCTTCGAGCCGCAAGGTGCGGATGTCGTTGCGTGCGCCCGGCTTGCCGTCGCCGTCGGGCAGAAATTTCGGCACCAGGAACAGCGAGATGCCGCGGCTGCCGGGCGGCGCGTCGGGCAGCCGCGCCAACACCATGTGTACGATGTTGTCGCTGAAATCGTGATCGCCGTAGGTGATGAAGATCTTTTGCCCGCTGATCCGGTAATGCTCGCCCCAGTGCGCGTCTTGCGCCGGCACCGCGCGGGTGCGCAGCGCGCCGAGGTCGGAGCCGGCCTGGGGCTCGGTCAGGTTCATCGTGCCGGGCCATTCGCCGCAAACCAGCTTCTCCAGATAGCGCGCCTTGAGCTCCGCAGAGCCGTGCGTCTTGAGCAGCTCGACCGCGCCGCTGTTCAACAGCGGGCACAGTGCCCAGCCCATACAGGCCGAGTTCCACATCTCGGTGAGCGGCAGCGCCAGCGCCAGCGGCAGGCCCTGGCCGCCAATCTCCGGCTCGCAGGTGAGGCCGTTCCAGCCCCCGTCGACAAATTTGCGGTACGCCTCGCGGAACCCGGGCGGCGTCCGCACCACGCCGTTTTCGAGGACGCTGCCGATCTCGTCGCCGACGCGGTTGAGCGGCGCCAGCTCGTTCTCGGCAAACTTCGCCGCCTCGTCGAGCACCGCGTCGGCCACCTCGGCCGCGTCGGCATCGAGGCCGCCGACCGCGTCGAGCACGAGGCGCATATCGGCAAGCGGCGCGGCGTACGGCATTTGGCGACACTCCTCGCTCAGGCGTCCGGCTACTCCTTCGCCTTGGCGTAAGGGGCGATCTGCTCCCCGGTCTTGAACTCGGCGGGATAGAGGATCGTGATGTGCGAATCGTCGCGGAACTGCTCGATATTGCCGTCCTGGAGCCCGTGATACTGGACAAACAGGTTCTGCGGCTTGGTCCATTCGCCGTCGGGGCCAAAGGCAATCTCGCCGACGATGGTCTTGAACGGGTGGTTGTGGATGTAATCGGCCAGTTTGTCCTCGTCGAGGCCGCCGGTTTTTTCGATTGCCTCCTGCAGCACCTGCATCTCCGCGTAGGCAAACGGCGGCAGGAAATAGCCGAGCGGATCGACCCCTTCGGCCTGCGCCTTGGGCTGATATTTCTTGAGGAACTCCCAGATGCCGGGGAACTCCATGGTCTTGGCCGGCTCCCACAGCTCGCCGACGACGACCCCGTTCAACAGCGGACCGAGCTGCGTGCGGAAGGCGGCGGCGGCGGTGCCGACCATCGTGCCGCCAAGCATCTTGGGCTTGTAGCCGATCTCGTTGACGGCACGCAGGATGCCGACCGTGTCGGGGGGATACGAGGCAACAAAGACGACATCGGGGTTGGCCGCCTGCACCGCGCGGACGATTGGCGAATAGTCGACCGTGGTCGGCGGATAGGCCTTGTCGTAGACCACCTGAAGCCCCGCCTTCTTGACGTTTTCGCGCGCGCCGTCGAGCGCATTGCGGCCGAATTCGGCGTCGGCGGTGACCAGCGCGACGGTCTTGGGCTTGGGGTTCTGCGCCATCGCGATGTCGAAGAAGCCCTTTGAGAAGGTCGGTTTCGGGTCCGGCCCGAACACCAGCATCGAGAAGTATTTCGGGTAGTGGAACTCGACATTGATCGCGAGCGCGAACAGACCGAAAAACAGCCGGTTTTTCTGCATCACGATCGGCATTGCCGGCGCGACAAGGTTGGTGGCGTAGCTCGAAACCACAAGGTCGACTTTGTCGACGTCGATCAGCTTGGTGTAGATGCCGGGCACGTTCGCCGGGTTCGACTGGTCGTCGTAGAAGACCAGCTTGACCTGGCGGCCGAGCAACCCGCCCTTTTTGTTGACGTCCTCGGCCCAGATCTGGAACGCGAGCAGGCCGGTCTTGCCGACCGCCGACAGACCGCCCGTTTGTTCGATGCTGAAGCCGATCGTGATCGGCGGCTTGTCATCCGCCTGCGCCGCCGCGCCGGCGAACAGCAGAGCGGCGATGGCGCCAAACGCCTGTGCGAGCGGTTTCATCCCCTCAGCTCCTCGACCTGTTCTTTTGTCAGAAAGCGTGTCTTGGCGCCGCGCAGCAGCAGATAGAGTTTTGCGGTTTCCTCGAGTTCCTCGACCGCATTGACCGCGGCGTCAAGGTTCGACCCGGCTACCACCGGGCCGTGGTTGGCGAGCAATACCGCATGATGCTTCGAGGCAAAACCGCGCACCGCCTCGGCCAAGGCCAGATCGCCCGGCCTGTAATAGGGGATGAGCGGCAGACGCCCGACCCGCATCAGATAATAGGCGGTAATCGGCGGCAGCACGTCCTGCGGGTCGATCTCGGCGAGGCAGGACACCGCGACCGAGTGCGTCGCGTGCAGGTGGACGACCGCGCCGGTCTCCGCCCGCTCCTCGTACATCACGCGGTGCAGGAAGCTCTCCTTGGTCGGCGCGTCGCCGCCGACCAGTCTGCCGGTGTCGTCGAGCTTTGACAGCCGGGCCGGGTCGAGCCGGCCGAGCGAGGCGTTGGTCGGCGTCATCAACCAGCCGCCGGCGACCCGCACGCTGATGTTGCCCGACGAGCCGGCGGTGAGGCCGCGGTTGAAAATCGACGCGCCGATCGTGCAAATCGCCTCGCGGACCTTCGCGTCGCTCATGCCGTTGCCTCCTCCAGAGCCGCAAAGGCGCGGGTGAAGAAATCGGGCGCGCCGAAATTGCCCGATTTGAGCGCCAGCGCGAGCGGCGGCTGGTCCGCGCTGGTTGGAAGGCTGACGGTCCAGGGCACACCCGGGTCGATCTGCCGCCCGATGCGCAGCCCCGTGACGCCCAGCGCCTGCACCACCGCCCCGGCGGTCTCGCCGCCGGCGATGACCAGCCGACGTACGCCTACCGAAACGAGGCCGCGGGCGATCTCGGCCATGACGCCTTCTATCAGCGCCCCGCCCCGTTCGCGGCCTAGCTTCTGCTGAACGGCCGCGACCTGATCGGGCGGGGCGGTCGCGGCGAAGCAGATCGGTGCGGTGCCGAGCCGGTCGGCAGCCCAGGCGAGCGCCTGGCCGGCGACATCCGCGCCCGCCGCCGCGGCGAGCGGGTCGATGGCGAAGACCGGCGCACGCTCGCGCATATGGGCGAGCTGCGCCAGGGTCGCCTGCGAGCACGAGCCCGACAGCACCGCTGCCTTGCCGCCGATCTTGGGCAGCCGGTCGGCGCCGCCGCCATCGCCGATCAGCCCGGCGCGGCGGAAATTTGCCGGCAGGCCGAGCGCGATCCCGGAGCCGCCGGTGATCAGCGGCAAGTCCGCCGCCGCCTCGCCGATCGCGTCGAGGTCGGCGTCGGCGACGGCGTCGACGATCGCATGCCGATAGCCGGCCGCGCGCAACTGGGCGAAGGCAGCCGCGATTCCCGCCGGGCCCTGCGCCATAGCGGCATGCTGCACCAGCCCGACCTTGCCCTTGGTCTGGCGCTGCAGGACCCGCACCAGCGACGGGTCGCGCATCGGCGTCAGCGGGTGGTCCTTCATCCCGGACTCGGAGAGCAGCACGTCGCCGACGAACAGGTAGCCCTTGAAGATCGTCCGACCGAGCGCCGGGAAGGCGGGGCAATACAAGGTGAAATCGCTGCCGAGCGCGGCGAGCAGCGCGTCGGCTACCGGGCCGATATTGCCGGCATCGGTCGAATCGAAGGTCGAGCAATATTTGAACAGGATCTGCCGGGCCCCGGCATCTTTCAGCCAATCGAGCGCCGCAAGGCTCATCGCCACGGCCTCGGATGCGGCTATCGTGCGGCTTTTGAGGGCGATGACGACGGCTTCGGCGTCGGCAGCCGGCGCGGCGGCGGCCGGGACGTCGATCAATTGCACGGTCTTCATGCCGCGCCGCACCAGCGTGTTGCAGAGATCGGTCGCGCCGGTGAAATCGTCGGCAATCGCGCCCAGCACTACCGGCATGTCGGTTTCCTGTCGCCGAGGCCCGTGACACAGTAACGAGGCGCGGAGCGAGCGGCAAACCGGCGCGACAGCTTGACCGTCCACAGTTTCACAGTTACACAGTTTCTGTGAAAAACATCACAGTTTCACTCGACGACGCCTCCTACAAGCGCGCCCGAATCGTCGCGGCCGAGCGCGGCACCTCGGTCTCGGCGCTGGTCAAGCAGTTCCTGATGACGCTCGGCCGGGAGGACGACGAGCGCGAGCGCCTGAAACAGGCGGAAAGCTTGCTGCGCGAGCAGATCACCGAATTTCGCGGCGGCGACCGGCTGCCGCGCGACGAGCTGCATCAACGCAAGAGATAAGCCTGCACTTCCTCGACACCAATATCCTGCTCTACTCGATCAGCCGGGCGGCCGACGAGGCGGCGAAACGGCGTCGGGCGATCGAACTGCTCGACCTGCCGGACGGCGCGCTTTCGGTGCAAGTGCTGCAGGAATTCTATACCCAGGCGACGCGGCCGACGCGTTCCGACCGGCTGACGCATGAGATTGCCGCGGGTCTGGTCACCGCCTGGACCCGCTTTCGGGTGCAGCCGGTCAATCTGCAGATCATGGCCTCGGCACTCGAGATCGCGAGTACCCACGGCTTTTCCTACTGGGACAGCGCGGTCGTCGCAGCCGCCGAGGCGCTCGGCTGCGAGCATCTGTACACCGAGGACCTGTCGCATGGCCGGCAGGTGGGCGGGGTGGCGATCGTCAACCCGTTCCGCTGAGCGCTCGCTTGTAGCGATGCCGGCGCCTGTCGGATAGCCTCTCGACAAGCCAACGATGACTGGAGGAGCCGCCGCCATGCCGACGATCGACGTGCAGGTCCATGCCTATGAGCGCAATCACCCCGGCCGGCCGTGGGTCGGGACGCTGCACGGCCCGGCGGAAGTGACCGGCGACCAGATGGTCGCCGCGATGGACGCGGTCGGGGTCGATGCCGCGGTGCTGGTGTCGCCCTTCAGCATGTACGGCTACGACCCGAGCTACGCGCTGGAGGTGCAGGCCAAGCACCCGCGCAAGTTCTGCCTGGTGCGGCCGGTCGACCCGAACGACCCGGCGGTGGCCGACACGATCGCCGACTGGGCCGGCAAGCCGGGCACGGTCGGGGTGCGCATCATGATGCGCGACAATGTCTCGACCGACCCGGCCGATCCCGGCATCAACCGCGTGCTGTCCGCGGCCGCAAAGCACGGGATGGCGGTCAACCTGCTGTGCTGGGGCCGCCTGGAGCAGGCCGGGCAGATGGCGGCGCGCAACCCGGACACGCAGATCGTGATCGATCATCTCGGGCTGCAGCAGCCGTTCGAGCCGCCGGCGCCGCCGGATGGCTGGGTCGATCTGCCCAAGGTTCTGGCGCTTGCCGCGCACAAGAATGTCGCAATCAAGATCAGCGGCGCCTGCACACTGTCGCACGAGCAATTCCCTTACAACGACATCTGGCAGCCGCTTGGCCGCATCTTTGACGCCTACGGCCTCGACCGCTGCATGTGGGGTACCGACTGGACCCGTGCCGTCGGGTTGCTGACCTACAAGCAGGGCGTGGACGCGTTCCGCGTCACCGACCGGCTGTCGGACAGCGACCGGGCGCGACTGATGGGCGGCACTGTGACAAAAATCTACGGCTGGTTGCCGCAATAAGCGGCCCGGCGGCGCGCCTCTAGGCCCTCATCCTTCCACGGCTGCGCCACGGGTCCCTCGCTCTTTCCGCTCGCGGGGAGGGACAGTTTGTCGGGCGGCTAAGCGGCGGTGCCCCAGGCGATGGCGTTGCGCAGCAGCGTCACGAAGCCGTCGTTCTCCCACGGCGCGCGGAACAGCGGCGCGGTCTTGTCGGCCGGGTCGGTGTAGGCGCGCGCGGCGCGGATCGCCGGGTTGTGGCAATGGCCGAGCGCGACGTACGCGATGCCGCCGCGGCCGACCTGCTTCGTATAGGCGATGACGCGCGATTTGCCGTCGGGCAGCAGCGAGGTGTCGCGGTCGTAGAGGCCGGCGGTGGCCGCCGCCGCGCTCGGGCCGTAATCCGCGGTCAGCAGGATGCGCGTCGCCGCCGCGTCCTGCAGCTCGACGCAATACGGCTCGTCGTCGACGACAAACGAGCCGGGCAGGCCGCGGGTGAGCGGCGAGCCGGCATCGCGCACATCGACGCGGAACTCGCGGATCGGCGGGTGCGTCAGAAACATCGAGCCGAGCAGCGCGTGGTGCTCGCTCTTGACCGTGCGGCGCATCCGCTGCCCCTCCACCCGCTGGGCACGGCCGCCATTGGTGCCGTGCAGCGCCAGCCAGCGGCCGCCGGTCTCGAGCCAGGCGCCGATCGCCGCCGTCTGCGCCGCGTCGGGGTAGGGGCCGGCGACATAGGTCACCAGCAGCCGGCAGGTCGCCAGCCACTTCTCGACATCGGCGAAGTCGTTGGCGACCGAGGCCGGCACAGCGGCCTCGGCCAGCCAGCCGAGCAGCTTCAGCCGCGCATAGTCGTGGTCGTGCCCGCCCATTGTCCCCGGCGGGAAACCGCCGGCAATGACATGCGCGCGGCCGGGCAGGGGCTCGCTCATGCTGTCACCCCTCCGGTCGGGGGCGCTGCCACGGCGTGCCGCGGTTCAACGAGCCGCGGTTCAACGGCCGTACGGATTGTACGGCTGACCGTAGCCGCCCTGGTACGGCTGTCCGTAGCCCGGCTGATAGCTCGGCTGCGGCGCCGGTGCGCGCGTCGACATGCAATAATTGTAGGCGTTCCAGTACGCCTGGTTGCCGGCGTCCTGCGCCTGCGCCGCACCGCCGGCGGCGCCGCTCAGCGCCCCCGCCCCGGCGCCGATCGCCGCGCCGCGTCCGCCGCCGATCGCCGCGCCGATGCCGGCTCCGAGCAACGCGCCGCCGAGCGCGTTGCCGGCCGCATTGTTGTTGGCCTGCGCCTGCGCCGCCCCGGCCTGCTGGTTGGCGTATTGCTGGCATGCCGGGTCGACATAGCCTTGCGCCAGCGCGCCGCTCGACAGCGCGATCAGCGCCACAAACCCGCCGGCAGCGGTGGTGAGCGTTCTCATCGAAAATCTCCCGCAAGAGGCGGGACGGCACGCGCCGCCCGCGAAGAGCACCGATCTTAACGGTACGACGCGGCTAAACGGAAGGTTCCCGTGGCCTATTCCCGAGTTGACGCGGTTTTGAACGCAGCCCCTTCCGATGCCCGGGCGGCCCAGGCGATTGCCGGCAAGCCGCGCTTGCGCTTAGATCGCGAACAGCGGAGGCAATCCGCGCCATTGGGAGGACCCAGCCATGAAGATCGACCGTCGCCACTTGGCGCTTGCCGGCGCCGCCGCGTTCGGCGCGGCGAATCTGTTGCGCAGCGACGCAGCTGCCGCCGAGGACGAAGCCGGGGTCACCCAAGCGGTCGAAACGCTGCGCAAGGCAGTGTTCGACAAGAGCAAGGGCGACCTCGAAAAGCTTGCCGCCGACCAGCTGAGCTATGGCCATTCGAGCGCCGTCGTGCAGAACAAGGCCGAGTTCATCGACGGCGTGATGGGCCGCAAGGGGACGCTCAAATCGCTGACGTTTCCCGACCTCAAGGTGACAATGGCGGGCAACAACGCCGTCGCGCGCCACCGCTGGGTCTCGGAAGCCGAAGTCGATGGCAAGACCACCACTACCGAAATTGGCGTTCTTCAGGTGTGGACCAAGGCGGACGGCGGGTGGCAGCTGTTTGCGCGCCAGGGGTACAAGCTGCCCGAAAAAGCCTAGCGCCTATTCGATCGGTTCGGCCATCCCATCATGCCCTGACTTGTTCTTGTTCCGGGCAGCGATGAGGCGTGTATCGTCTGGGCGGAGTTGGCGTCATGGCCGGGGCAAATCCGGCCATGACGCCAAGCGACGATCCGGCCTCCTCGATATCGCGCTCGCCTAAGGGCAGAGGTTTGTAACGGGACGCGCCCTGGCCACGGTCAGCTCTTGGGCGGCATCTGGCAGCCCGGGGTCGAGAGCGAAATCGCCAACTCTTCCTCGGTCATGTCGGCCGGTACGTCGGCGAAGAGCGGGGTCGACAGGTAGCGCTCGCCGGTGTCGGGGAGCATGCACAGCACGTTCGAGCCCGGCGCCGCCTCAGCGCACACCTTGAGCGCGCCGGCGAAGGTCGCTCCCGAGGTGATCCCGACAAAGATGCCCTCCTTCTGCGCCAGATCGCGGCTGCATTTGAGCGCGTCGGGCCCGGGAATGCGGATGACCTTGTGAATCACCCTCATGTCGACCGCGTCGCCGGTCAGCTTGGGGATGAAATCGGGGCTCCAACCCTGCATCGGATGCGGCTTCCACGCGGTGTGACCGGCGGCGGGGGTGCCGTCGGGGTTGCGCGGCTGCGCTTCGCCGCTCGACAGCATCGGCGCATCGTCCGGCTCGCAGACGACGATCTTGGTGTCGGGCCGCTCCTTGGCGAGAACCCGCGCCACGCCCTTCAGCGTGCCGCCGGTGCCGAAACCGGTGACCCAGTAGTCGAGTTTCGTGTCGGCGAAATCGTCAACGATCTCGCGCGCGGTGGTGCGCGAGTGCATGTCGGCGTTGGCTTCGTTCTCGAACTGCCGGGTCATGAACCAGCCATGCGTCGCGGCCAGCTCCTCGGTCTTGCGGACCATGCCGACGGCGCGCTCCGCAGCCGGCGTGAGCACCACTTTGGCGCCGAGAAAACGCATCAGGCGGCGGCGCTCGACGCTGAACGACTCGGCCATGGTGACGACCAGCGGGTAGCCCTTTTGCGCGCAGACCATCGCCAGCCCGATGCCGGTATTGCCGCTGGTCGCCTCGATCACCGTCTGCCCGGGTTTCAATTCCCCCGATTTCTCCGCCGCCTCGATGACGCCGAGCGCGAGGCGGTCCTTGACCGAGCCGAGCGGGTTGAACGCCTCGACCTTGACGTAGAGGTTGACGCCGGCCGGCGCCAGCCGGTTGATCTTGACCACCGGGGTGTTGCCGACTGTCTCCAGGATGCTTTCGTAGCGCCGCCCCATGCTGTCCTCCCTGCGCCGATCGCCGGCCTGCGCATTCTCGCGCGCCGCCGCGGGGCGGTAAAGCCGCCGTTCGTCGCGGCCAAGTTGCCCTTGCCCGCGTCGCGCGGATAACATGGAAACCAGCTTCCCGCCGCGGGAAGGATGCCTGGAGGCAAGATGCTCGGCCGCCCGAATACTGCACTGTCGCAAATTCACATGCAGATCATGTGGTCGCGGCTGATCGCCGTCGTCGAGGAGCAGGCGCAGACGCTGGTGCGCACCGCTTTTTCGACCCCGGTGCGCGAGGCCGGCGACCTCTCGGCCGGCGTGTTCGACCGCGACGGCAAGATGCTGGCGCAGGCGGTGACCGGCACGCCGGGCCACGTCAATTCGATGGCCGCGGCGGTCAGGCACTTTCTCGACGCGTTCCCGCTCAGGACAATGAAGCCGGGCGACCATTACATCACCAACGACCCGTGGCTGACCTGCGGCCACCTGCACGACCTCACCGTGGTCAGCCCGACCTTTCTCGGCCGAGAACCCGGGGGCGAGCCGGTCGGCCTGTTCGCCTCGACCGTGCATGTCGTCGATATCGGCGGGCTCGGCATGGGACCGGACGGGCGGCAGGTCTTCGAAGAGGGCCTCGCGATCCCGCTGATGCCGCTGGCGCGCGAAGGGCGGATGAACGAGGACCTGATGCGCATCGTGCGCGCCAATGTCCGCGAGCCGCTGCAGGTCGAGGGCGACATCTACGCGCTCGCCGCATGCAACGACGAAGGCAGCCGGCGCCTCGTCGAGATGATGGAGGAGTTCGGCATTTCCAACCTCGACCGGCTCGGCGAGCACATCGTCGAGACCTCGCGCCAGGCGACGCTCGACGCCATCCGCCAGCTCAAGCCGGGCAAGTACCGTAACGCTGTGCAGATGGACGGCTACGACCGACCGCTGACGCTCGCGGGCGAGATGACGATCGGCGGTGACGGTATCCATGTCGATTATACCGGCACCTCGCCGGCCAGCGCGTTCGGCATCAATGTCGTGATGAACTACACCTTGGCCTACACCGCCTTCGGGGTGAAGTGCCTGGTGGCGCCCGAGGTGCCGAACAATGCCGGCTCGCTGGCGCCGATCACCGCGAGCGCACCGGAAGGCTGTCTGCTCAACGTCAAGCGGCCGCGCGCGGTGGCGGCGCGGCACACGGTCGGTCACATGCTGCCGGACGTGGTGTTTGGCTGCCTGCACCAGGTGATGGATGGCGGCGTCCCGGCCGAGGGCGCATCGTCGCTGTGGAACCCGCAGATCTATGGCGGCGCCGACGTGATCGACGAGATCGGCGGCGACGACCGCCCGGACGTGGCGCCGTTCAGCACGGTGATCTTTCATTGCGGCGGCACCGGCGCGCGGCCGGGCAAAGACGGGCTCGACGTCACCGCTTTCCCGTCCGGCGTTCGTACGATTCCCGTCGAAGCGACAGAATCGGTGGCGCCGGTCATGTTCCGCCGCCGCGAATTCCGCGAAGGCTCGGGCGGCACCGGCCGGTTCCGGGGCGGGCTCGGACAAATCATCGAGCTGGGCGGCGCCGACGGCATGCCGGTGGCGATGTTGTGCAACTTCGAGCGCATCAACAACCCGGCGCGCGGCCGCGACGGCGGCGGGCTCGGTGCGCCGGGAAAGGTGTCGCTGGTGTCCGGCAAGCCGATCCGCTCAAAGGGGCGGCAGACCGTTCCCGGCGGCGACTTCATCCGGCTCGAGCTGCCGGGGGGCGGCGGTTTTGGACCGCCGGCTGCGCGCGATCCCGAACAGGTCGCGCTCGATGTCGCCGACGGCCTCATCGATGCCGCCGCGGCGCGTGAGGCCTATCGCGTGGTGCTGGCCGCGGACGGCGGCGTCGATCAGGCCGCGACGGCCGCGTTGCGCGCCGGCTGATCCTTTCGAAAGACCGCGGTGCCGGGGCCGCCCGCCGCGCTGCTGGCGCCGTGGCATGAAGTCTTCACGCTGCTCGGCGCCGCCGCCGCGACGCTGATCGGCGCGATGTTCGTCGTCGTCTCGCTTGGCGTCGGGGTTCTGACGCGCGACCGCATCGTCTCGGTGCGCGCGTTTCTGACCTCGACCGTGGCGCATCTTTCCACGGTGCTGTTCGGCTGCGCCGTCTGCCTGACGCCGGCGCTCGATTGGCAGTGGCTGACGGCGGCTGCCGGGCTCGCCGGCGCGGCCGGCGCGGGGTATTCGGGATGGGTGCTTGTCGGCTTCCGGCAGCACCCATCGACCGTGGCGAGCGACTGGTGGTGGTACGCGATCCTGCCGCTGCTGATCTACCTGGCGCTGCTCGCCAGCGCCGCGACCGCCTGGCGCGCTGCGCCGGCGACGATCGAGGCGGTGGCCACGCTGCTCGCGCTGATGCTGGTGATCGGCATCCGCAATGCTTGGGATATGGTGGTCTTTCTGGTGTTGCGAGCCGGAGATTCCGAGTGATGGCGCGGTGGCCGGCGGGGCTGCTGGCAGCGACGATGCTGGGCGCGGGGACGGCGGTGGCGGCGCAGACCGGCGATCCGGTGGTTGTCGGCGTCGTCTATACCGCGCCCGGCACGCCCGATCCGCGCGCGGCGCTGGACACCGCAGCCGATATCGTCAACAGCCCGCACAAGGGGTTGGAGGCATTGCCGCTCGGCGCGGGGGTCGGCCTGCCCGGCCTCGGCGGCGCCAAGATCGCCGTCCGATACGGCGACGCTCTGCGCAACGTCTCGGTCGCGCAGAGCCAGGCGCTGCGGCTGATCGGGCAACAGCACGTCGCGGCTCTCATTGCCGCCGGCGGCGCGGCGACGACCTACGCCGCGAGCGCGGTCGCCGGGCGCCGCGGCGTGCCGTTCGTCGCGGCCGGCGACGAACCGCCGGCGGGTGCCGTCCGCGAGCGCAAATGGGTTTTCCGCACCGCTCCCGAGGACGCCGATTTTGCCCGCCTGTATGTGCGCTTTTTCGGCGATCTGCGGCAGGGCGGCCACAAGCTCGACAGGGTGGCGCTCGCCTTTGAAAGCACCGACGACAGCATCGCCAGCGCCGGGCGGTTGCGCGACGCGCTGAACGCAGCCGGTTTTGCGGCGGTGGCCGAGATTGCGCTGCCGCCGGAGGCGAGCGATCTGACGCCGCAGGTCGCGCAGCTGCGCGAGGCAAGCCCGGATGCGGTGATCGTCGCCGCCGATGCCGGCGAGGCGGCGGTGCTGCTGCGGACGATGCGCACGCTCGATTACAAGCCGCCGCTGCTGGTCGCCGACGACGGCGGCTTTTCCGACCCCGGTCTTGTCGCCTCGACAGCCAATCTTGCGCAAGGGCTGATCGACCGCAGCGCCTGGAGCGAGGGCAGCCCCGACAGCGCCGCGGCCATCGTCAACAGCCTCTACAAGAGCCGCACCGGGCGCGACCTCGATGGCCGCAGCGCCAGCATCATGCAGGCGTTCTTCATACTGGCGGACGCGCTCGACCGCGCCGGCTCCCGCGATCCCGCGGCGATCGACACGGCGTTGCGCGCCACCGACCTCAAGCCCGCGCAGCTGATCGTCGGCTATGACGGCGTCAGGTTCGACGATGCGGGGCGGAACACGCTTGCCTCGTCATATCTGGTGCAGCTCCAGGGCAAGCAGTACGTCGCCGTGTGGCCGGACGCGCGGGTCGACGGGAAGCTGGCGCTGCCGTTCAAGGGATGGGAATAGGCCCTTCAAACGAAGCTCCAGCCGAGCCTGTTGATGGGTTTCGCCAGCGCCACCACTTTTAGCTGACGCTGATCGTTTTCTCGGAGTGGGCGCGGTGTCGAACGCGCAACAATTGGCGTGTGGGGAGCCGCAATGAGCTGGGCGGCGGCGCGCGCGCCCTATGCGTCGCGGCCGGAGGAGAGCCGCGGGCGGCTGCATCCCGAGCCCGAGCACGAAATGCGCTCGCCGTTCTCGCGCGACCGCGACAGGGTGATCCATTCGACCGCGTTCCGCCGCCTCAAGCACAAGACCCAGGTCTTTGTTTATCACGAGGGCGACCATTACCGGACCCGGCTGACCCACAGCCTCGAAGTCGCGCAGATCGCACGCACCATCGCGCGTGCGCTGGGACTCGACGAGGACCTCGCCGAGGCGTTGGCGCTGGCGCACGATCTCGGCCACACCCCGTTCGGTCATGCCGGCGAGGAGGCGCTCGATGGCGAGATGGCGCCCTATGGCGGGTTCTCGCACAACGACCAGACGCTGCGCATTCTGACCCACCTCGAACACGGCTACGCCGAATTCGACGGGCTCAACCTGACCTGGGAGGCGCTTGAAGGTACGGTCAAGCACAACGGACCGCTCGCGCCGCCGCTGCCGCCGTCGATCGCCGCCTACAATGCGCGCCACGATCTGCGGCTCGACACCTACGCCGGCCCGGAGGCGCAGGTCGCATCGCTGGCGGACGACATCGCCTACAACAATCACGACATCGACGACGGGCTGCGCGCCGGGCTGTTCGCGGTTGCCGACCTCAACGAGGTGCCGCTGGTCGGGCCGGTGTTCCAAGAGGTCGCCCTGCGCTACCCGGGCATCGAAGAAGCGCGGCTCATCCACGAATCGATTCGCCGGATGATCGACCGCATGGTGCGCGACATGATCGCCGAGACCGGCGCGCGGCTTGCCGCGAGCGGCGCCAGATCGGCCGAAGACGTGCGTCTGCTCGGGCGCCCGGTCGCGGCGTTTTCCGAGGCGATGCGGGATAACGACCGCGCGCTCAAACGTTTCCTCTATGAACGCATGTATCGGCACTCTCGGGTTAACCGCATGAGCCACAAGGCGCGCCGGGTAGTGCGCGAGCTGTTCCGGCTGTTCCTTGCCCAACCCGACTGCCTGCCGAGCGAATGGCGGGCCGCGGCGGCGTCCGGCGACGAGACGGCGTCGGCCCGTATCGTGGCCGATTATCTTGCCGGCATGACCGATCGATTTGCCCTCGACGAACACCGCCGCTTGTTCGATATCTACGCGGGGGTTTGACGACAATCTTGGGCGACATTTTCGGCGATTTCCGCCGTCTCGTTCTGGCTGCGCTTGACGATCTGGCGGTGGCGGGCGCGTTGCCGCCGGGGCTCGATGCCGCGCGCGTCGCGGTCGAGCCGCCGCGCGATCCGGCGCACGGCGATCTGGCGACCAACGCGGCCATGGTGCTGGCCGGCCAGGCCAAACAGAACCCGCTGCAACTGGCCGAGAAAATCGCCGCCGCGCTCGCCGGGCGCGAGCTGGTGAGCGCCGGGTATCGCGGCGGCGGGTTTGCGGCGGTGGTGGCAAAGCCCGGCTTTATCAACATCCGCCTCGAACCGGCCGCGTGGCAGGCGCAGTTGCGCGGCATCCTCGAAACCGGTCCGGCCTACGGCGATTCGACACTTGGCGCGGGGCGCCGGGTCAATGTCGAGTTCGTGTCGGCCAACCCGACCGGGCCGATGCATGTCGGGCACGGGCGCGGTGCGGTCGTCGGCGACGCGCTGGCCGCGCTGCTGCAAAAAGCGGGCTTTGCGGTGACCCGCGAGTACTACATCAACGACGCCGGCGCTCAGGTCGATGCGCTCGCCCGCTCGGTCTATTTCCGCTACTGCGAGCATGTCGCGGGGCTGCCGGAGAGCAGCCTGCTGCACAGCTCGGGCACGCAGCAGGCCGCGCCCGCTGCGCCGGAAGGGTTCTATCCCGGCGAATACCTGAAAGAGACCGGTCGCCGGCTCTACGAGCGCGACGGCGAACGCTGGCTCGACAAGCCCGAAACGGTGTGGCTGCAGCGGCTGCGCGCGTTCGCCGTCGACGAGATGATGGCGCTGATCCGCGACGACCTCGCCGCGCTCGGTCTCCAATTCGACCGCTTCTCGTCGGAGCGGGCGCTGGTCGAGGACGGTGCGATTGAGCGGGCGCTCTCCGTGCTGGAAGGTGCCGGGCTGATCTACACCGGCGTGCTTGAGCCGCCGAAAGGCAAGCTTCCCGACGATTGGGAGCCGCGGCCGCAGCTTTTGTTCCGCGCGACGCAGTTTGGCGACGAAGTCGACCGGCCGCTCAAGAAATCCGACGGGTCGTGGACCTACTTCGCCGCCGACATCGCCTACCATTTCGATAAATACCGGCGCGGCGGCGACACGATGATCGACGTTTGGGGCGCCGATCACGGCGGCTACGTCAAGCGGATGCAGGCGGCGGTCCAGGCGCTGACCGACGCGGCGGCGCGGCTCGACGTCAAGCTCACCCAGCTCGTCAACCTGTTCGATGCGGGCCAACCGGTGCGCATGTCGAAACGCGCCGGCACCTTCGTCACGCTGCGCGAGGTGGTCGACGAGGTCGGCAAGGACGTCTTCCGCTTTATCATGCTGACCCGCCGCAACGACCAGGCGCTCGATTTCGACTTCGCCAAGGTCACCGAGCAGTCGAAGGACAACCCGGTCTTTTATGTGCAGTACGCGCACGCGCGGGCCAGTTCGGTGATGCGGCATGCGGCCGAGGAGCTGGCCGGCCAGGAGCTTTCAGATGCGGCATTGGCGGATGCCGATCTGGCGCTGCTGTCCGACCCGGCGGAGCTGGCGCTGATCCGCCAGCTGGCGTCGTGGCCGCGCATCGTCGAGAGCGCTGCCGAGGCGAACGAGCCGCATCGCGTCGCTTTCTACCTGCACGAGGTTGCAGCGCAGTTTCATCTGCTGTGGACCAAGGGCCGCGACGAGGCCCAGTTGCGTTTCATTATCTCGGGGGATCCCGACCTGACCCGGGCGCGGCTCGCACTGGTGCGCGGGGTCGCGATCGTGGTCGCGTCGGGGCTGGCCGTCTTTGGGGTGACGCCGGCGGAGGAGATGTGACGATGACGTACCATCAGTTCGGCCATGTCGACCGCGACGAGCGCATCGATTACGGCGAGGAACCGCCGCCGGACGACGCTCGCCACGCGGTGCGGCCGCGCATTCCCGCCGCGGTCGTGGCGGTGGTGGTCATGGCGGTCTTTGCCGGCGGCCTTTGGTTGGCCTATCACGAGGGCGCCAAACATGCGGCGACCGGCGCGGCCGAGCCCGACAAGGTGCCGTTGATCCACGCCGACAGCGACCCGGTCAAGGTCAAGCCCGACAAGGTCGGCGGCATGGACATTCCCGACCGCAACGACCCGATCTACGGCGTGCGTCCCGGCGGCGGCAGGGGCGTCGAGAAGCTGCTGCCGCCGCCCGAGGCACCCGTCGCGCGCCCGACCGCACCGCCGCCCCCGGCCGCAGCGCCGCCGCAAGCGGCACCGCCGCCCCAGCCGCTGACGCCGCAACAGGTGGCGGCGCTCGCCAAACCGCCGGCCAAACCGGCCGCAGCCGGTGCCGGGATGCGCGTCCAGCTTGCCTCGCTGCGCACGCCCGAGGCGGCGCGCGAGGAATGGACGCGGCTGAAGCGCGACAACGACGACCTGCTCGGCAACCTCACCGCGATTGCGGTGCGCGCCGATCTCGGCGAACGCGGCATCTACTACCGGGTCGAAGCCGGGCCGGTGGCCGACAAGACCACGGCGCAACGGCTGTGCAAGGCGCTCAAGGAACGCGATCTGGAGTGCCATCTTGTCCAATGAGCCGGTGTCCAGTGAGCCGGGCGGCGATCGTCAGGCAAGGCGTCCGCGGGCGATCCTGTTCGGCTGCGCCGGCGAGACGCTGAGCGCGGACGAGCGGGCATTCTTCCGCGACGCCGATCCGCTCGGCTTTATCCTGTTCCAACGCAATTGCCGCGAGCCGCAACAGGTGCGCGCGCTGCTCGACGCGATGCGCGACTGCGTCGGCCGGACCGACGCGCCGGTGCTGATCGACCAGGAGGGCGGCCGCGTGGCGCGGCTGAAACCGCCACACTGGCGCGTCTATCCGAGCGCCGCGCGGCTCGCCTTGCTCGGCAACGCGGAAGAGGCGGTGCGGCTCGGCGCGCGGCTGATCGCCGACGACCTCGGCGGGGTTGGCGTCACGGTCGATGCGATGCCGGTCCTCGACCTGCCGGTGCCCGGGGCCGACGACGTGATCGGCGACCGGGCCTATGGCGGCGGGCCCGGGCACACCGCGCGGCTCGCCCGCGCGGCCTGCGAAGGCCTGCTTGCCGGCGGCGTGCTGCCGATCGTCAAGCACATGCCGGGGCACGGCCGCGCTCGTGTCGACAGCCACAAGGCGATGCCGGTGGTCGACGACGATGCGGCGCTGCTCGCGGCGACCGATTTCGCACCGTTTACCGCGTTGGCGGATATGCCGTGGGCCATGACCGCGCATGTCGTTTACCGCGCGATCGACCGGGAGCGGCCGGCGACCCTGTCCCCGACGGTGATCGCAACGGTGATCCGCGGCGCCATCGCGTTTGCCGGTGTGCTGGCCTCCGACGATATCGGCATGGGCGCGCTCAGCGGCAGGATCGGCGACCGGGTTGCCGGCGCGCTCGCCGCCGGCTGCGATGTGGTGCTGCATTGCAGCGGCAAGCTCGGTGAGATGCGTGAGGCGGCCGCGGCGGCGGCGCCGTTGACGGCGGCGGCGACGGCGCGCCTTGCGCGCGCCGAAGCGCTGCGGCTTGGCTCGCGCCGCCCGTTCGACCGGCGCGACGCCGAGGACCGCTTCGACCGCCTGACCGGGGCGGCGGGGACGAGCGCCGGATGAACGCCGGGGGTCAGCTGTCGCAGATGGTGACGACGCTCACCACCTGGATCGTGCCGCTGATCTTCGCGGTGACGTTGCACGAGGCGGCGCACGGATTTGTCGCGCTACGTTTTGGCGACGACACGGCGCTGCGCGCCGGGCGGGTGAGCCTCAACCCGCTCAATCATGTCGATCCGTTCGGGACGATCGTGCTGCCGCTGTTGATGCTGCTGGCGCGCACCGGATTCTTTTTCGGCTATGCCAAGCCGGTCCCGGTAAATTTTGGACGGTTGAGACCGTTGCGGCTGGGTATGATTCTCGTCGCGCTGGCCGGGCCGTTGACCAATGTGCTGCTGGCGATCGTCTCGGCGCTGCTGATCTACACGGTGACCTATGTGCCGGCGGCGGGAGCCGTTTGGTTCGAGCGCAACCTGATCAATTCGCTGCAGTTCAACGCGATCCTCTGTGTCTTTAACATGCTGCCGATCCCGCCGTTGGACGGCGGACGGGTCGCCGTCGGTGTGCTGCCGCGCGCGTTGTCGCTGCCGCTGGCGCGGGTCGAGCCGTATGGCATGTTCATCCTGATGGGGCTGTTTCTGGTCGGTTATGTCGGGACGCAGACTGGCCTTGCTTTCAACCCGCTCTACTGGCTGATCGCGGTGCCGGCCAAGCTGTTGATCGCCTTTGTGCTGGCGATCACCGGGATTAGCTGATGAGTGAAGCGGCCAGTCCGGCGCTCGTGCTCGATCTTGACGGGTATGAGGGGCCGATCGACCTTCTGCTCGCTTTGGCGCGCGAGCAGAAGGTCGACCTCGCCCGCATCTCGATCCTCGCACTGGCCGATCAGTACCTCGCCTTTATTGCCGAGCAGCGCCGGCTGCAGCTTGAGATCGCGGCCGATTACCTGGTGATGGCGGCGTGGCTCGCCTACCTCAAATCGCGCCTGCTGCTGCCCGAGCCGCCGGACGAGGAGAGCGGACCGAGCGCGGTCGAGCTGGCCGACGCGCTGGCGCACCGGTTGCGTCTGGTCGAGGCGATGCAGCGCGCCGGCGCGGCGTTGATGGCGCGGCCGCTGCTCGGGCGCGACGTGTTTCTGCGCGGCGCGCCCGACGGCCTCGCGACGATCGACCAGCCGGTGTACGCGCTCAGCCTCTACGAATTGCTGAAGGCGTATGGCGACAGCCACCGTCGCCAGCACGGCCAGGTGCTGACCATCCTGCCGTCGGCTTATCAGTCGTTGCACGAGGCGTTGGAGCGCCTGGCGCGGTTTGTCGGGCAGCTGCCCGAATGGCGCGAACTGATGGCGTTCCTGCCTGCGGCGGGACAGGGGCCGTTGCGGCGCTCGGCGCTCGCCGCGACCTTTGCGGCGACTTTGGAGCTGGCAAAACGCGGCCGCCTGGAACTGCGCCAGGACCGCGCGTTCGGCCCGCTTTATCTGCGCAGCGCGCGCGAGTAGCGCCGGGATGGACGACAGGCTGCGGCTGATCGAAGCGCTGCTGTTCGCCGCGCCCGAGCCGCTGTCGGAAGCCGCGCTGGCGCTGCGGCTCGGCGACGAGGCCGATGTCCCGGCGCTGCTCGGACGATTGACGGAACTTTACGCCGAGCGCGGCATCAACCTCGTCGCGCTGGCCGGCGGTTGGACCTTTCGCACCGCGCCCGATCTCGCCTCGGCGCTGCGCAGCGCACGCGAGGTGCCGCGGCGGCTGTCGCGCGCTGCGGTCGAGACGCTGGCGGTCATCGCCTATCACCAGCCGGTGACGCGGGCCGAGATCGAGGCGATCCGCGGCGTGGCGCTGGCGCGCGGTACGCTCGACCGGCTGCTGGAAGCGGGCTGGGTGCAGCCGAGGGGCCGCCGCGACAGCCCCGGCCGACCGCTCAACTGGGCGACGACATCGCAATTCCTCGCGCATTTCGGCCTCGGCAGCCTCAAGGAACTGCCGGGCATCGACGAACTGCGCGCGGCGGGCCTGCTCGAGCTGGGGCCGGCGGTCTTCGCCGAGGGTTTGCCGGCGGACGACGACGCGGCGCCGGCTGCGGACGAAGACGCGGCCGAGGCATAGCGCCTTCGCCGCGCCGCGCCGGCGACGCCCCGCATAATTGCCGCCCCAACGGCTTTCTGACATTATCGCGGCCGCTTGCGGAGCCGGTCGATGTCGCCCCTGTCCCCTTGTCTCGCCGCCCGCGGGCGCTAGGTACAACGCGATGTTTTTTGATATCGGCTGGCCCGAATTGATGGTGATCGGCGTCGTCGCGCTGGTCGTGATCGGGCCGAAGGACCTGCCGGCCGCATTGCGCGTCGCAGGATTTTGGCTGCGCAAGGCGCGCACCCTGTCGCGCGAGTTCCACAGCAGTGTCGAGCAGATGATGCGCGAAGCCGAACTGCACGAGGTGCAGAACGAGCTGCGCAAGGCGACCGAAATCGACCTCGACTTGGACCTCAACAAGATCGGCAACTCGACGACCGCGCAGCCGCGCGACGTCCCGGACTTTGTCGATACCGCACCGGCCCCGGCCGAGCCGGAGCCGGCGATGGTCGGGTTCGGGACAACCGACGGCGCGGCGGAACCGGCGCCCTCGGTCACGCCGGAGCCCGCGCCGGCGCATGAGACCGAGCCGACGAGCCCCTGACACCGCGATGCCCTCGCTGCAGCTTAGCCGCGCCGACCCGATGTCGCGCCGGCCTCACGGCGGCCGGTGACCATGGCGGACAACGAGGACGAGCGCGAGGCGGAGCTCGAAGCGGGCCGGATGCCGCTGCTCGACCATCTGATCGAGCTGCGCAACCGATTGATGTGGTCGGCCGCGGCGATCCTCGTCGCGTTTGGCGTCTGCTATCAGTTCAAGGAGGCGATCTACCGCTTTCTCGCCTGGCCGCTCGCGCAAATCTTTGCCGGCCAGGCGGACCGCAAGATGATTTTCACCGGCCTCACCGAGGCCTTCTTCACCTACATCAAGGTCTCGTTCTGGGCGGCGATCTGCATCGCCTTCCCGGTGATCGCGGTGCAGGTCTGGAAATTTGTCGCGCCCGGCCTCTACAAAAACGAGCGGCGCGCGTTCCTGCCCTATATCTGCGCTACCCCGATCCTCTTTCTGATGGGCGCCTCGCTCGCCTATTTCGTGGTGATCCCGTACGCGTTCCGCTTCTTTCTGAGCTTCGAGACCCCCGGCGTCGACGGCTCGCTGCCGATCGTCAGCGAGCCCAAGGTCAACGAATACCTGTCGCTGGTGATGACGCTGCTGCTGGCGTTCGGCGCCGCGTTCCAGCTGCCGGTGCTGCTGACGCTGATGGCGCGCGCCGGGATCATCACATCGCAAGGGCTGATCAGCAAATGGCGCTATGCCACGGTCGGCATGTTCGCGGTAGCGGCGGTGCTGACGCCGCCCGATGTGGTCAGCCAGACGTCGCTGGCGATCCCGCTGATCCTGCTCTACGTGCTGTCGATTTTTTCCTGCCGCATGGTCGAGCGCAATCGCGCCCGCCGTGAGGCCGAAGAAGAGGCCGCGCTGTCCGGCGGCGGCGGCGCCGCGACGGGCGAATGATCGCGGCTGACGGCCAATAAAGCGCGCGCCGACGGTCGGCTGAGATCGACTTGCTGCCGTAATACTGTCGGCGCACGCAGGGAACGCCGCAGACCCTCGGCGCGTACGGCAAGACGCATGGCAGGCGATATCGCCGCAAAGGTGGACTGAATGTCGGCGATTGCCTATAAGTAGTATGTCAGTAGTCTCGAATACATAGATGCACGATCCTCGCGCCATTCGCGACAATCCGCAGGAGTTCGACCGCGGCCTCACGCGGCGCGGTTTGCCGCCGCGCGCCCAGGAGGTGCTGACTCTCGACAAGGAGTGGCGCGCGCTCGAAACACGGCTGCAGGAAGCGCAGGCGCTCGGCAACCGGCTGGCGCGCGATATCGGGATGGCGAAACGCGCCGGCGGCGATGCCGCCGATCTGATGCGCCAGAGCGCGGAAAACAAGGCGGCCGAGGCCAGGTTCGCCGAGGGTTCGGCGGCAGCGCGCAAACGGATCGACGAACTGCTCGCGGCGCTGCCGAACCTCCCGGCCGAGGACGTGCCCGAGGGGCCGGACGAGACCGCGAACGTGCTCGTCCGCACTGTCGGCAAGCCGCCGCAGTTCAATTTCCCGCCGCTGCCGCACGAGGCGCTCGGCGAGAAGCTCGGCATGATGGATTTTGCCCGCGCGGCTCGGCTGTCGGGTGCGCGCTTCGTGTTGCTGAAGGGCGGGTTGGCGCGGCTCGAACGGGCGCTCGCGCAATTCATGCTCGACCTGCACACGCGCGAGTTCGGCTACACCGAGGTGGCGCCGCCCTACCTGGTGCGCGAAGAGACCGCGTACGGCACCGGCAATCTGCCGAAGGCGGCCGAGGACATGTTCCAGACCACGGGCGGCCTCTGGCTGATCCCGACCGCCGAGATGCCGCTGACCAACCTCGTCGCCGGCGACGTCCTCGACGAGAAGGACCTGCCGCTGCGCTATACCGCTTGGACGCCGTGCTTTCGCTCCGAGGCCGGCGCCGCCGGGCGCGACACGCGCGGCATGATCCGGGTACACCAGTTCAACAAGGTCGAGTTGGTCTCGGTCGCCAAGCCCGAGGACTCCGCCGCCGAGCACGAGCGCATGACCGCATGCGCGGAGGAGGTGCTGAAGCGCCTCGGTCTTGCCTACCGCGTCATGCTGCTGTCCTCCGGCGACATGGGGTTTGCCGCGCAAAAGACTTACGACATCGAAGTCTGGCTGCCCGGCCAGAACGCCTATC
Organism: Alphaproteobacteria bacterium; assembly: GCA_019241915.1. Taxonomy (GTDB): domain Bacteria; phylum Pseudomonadota; class Alphaproteobacteria; order ATCC43930; family CGMCC-115725; genus DATARH01. The sequence goes on along the minus strand of JAFAWI010000024.1, from coordinate 457 downwards.
GCGAGATCTCGAGCTGCTCGAACTGCGGCGCGTTCCAGGCGCGGCGCATGAACGCGCGCTACCGCCCGGCCGGCGAGAAGGGGACGCGGCCGGTGCACACGCTCAACGGCTCCGGTCTTGCGGTCGGCCGCGCCTTGATCGCGCTGCTCGAAAACTATCAGCAGCAGGACGGCACCGTCGCAATCCCGCCGGCGTTACAGCCCTATATGGGCGGGCTGGAGGCGATCGAACCCGATGGCTGAGCATAAGCGACTGGCGCGCATCCTGATTTCGAACGACGACGGCATCGAGGCGCCGGGCATCAAGCTGCTCGAAAAGATCGCCCGCACGCTGATCGCGGTGCTGGAGAACTACCAGAACGAGGACGGCTCGGTGACGATCCCCGAGGCTCTGCGGCCCTACATGGGCGGGCTGGCGGCGCTGCCGGCACCCGCCGCCGGCAAGCGCAAGTGACCCC
>JAFAWI010000006.1 GCA_019241915.1 Alphaproteobacteria bacterium | reverse complement strand
GGTCGCCGAGATGCGCGGCGAGCCAATCGGTCTCGACCAGATATTCGGGATGAACATAGCCGCCGTCGGGCATGGCGTTTCCTCCGTTTGCGCGTCCCGGCCGAGGCCGGGACCTACTCATCGGGCGCGCGATCTGCGGAAAAAGTGGATATGGCCTGCGCCCGTATGACAAGAGCGAACTTATATCCGCTTCGGCCCCAGTGGGCGCAGCCGCACGCCCGGCCGGAGCCGCTCGTACGGTAGCTCGACCGGATCGCTGACATGCGCGCCGGGCGAGACGACGCACAGCACGGCTTCGGCGATCGGCTGGAAGTCGGCGCGGAAATGCACGGTCGATTTCAGCGCCAGGATCGGCACCTGCGACGGCTCGATCCCGACATGGCGGAACATCTCCTGGTCGGCGGCCTGTATGCGCTTTGCGGCGAGCACCGCCGAGACGCCGCTGTCCTCGTCGGTGATCAGCGCCATCGGCCCGATGTCGAACTTGGCGCCGCCGTAAAAAGGGCCGGTGCCGGTGAACCGCCCGTCGCCGAGCCGCACCGCCCGCCACCGCGCCTCGACCGGCGTCTCGCCGCCGTAGCCGACCTTGGCGCCGACGCCGCACGGCAGCAACGCCCCCTCGCCCGCCGCGTGCGCCGCCGCAGCGGCCTCCGGATCGACGATCATGCCGATCACCGCGCCCGCCGCCTTGTGCGCGATCAGCGCGCGCAACAGTCCCACCGTATCCGACGTGCCGCCGGCGCCCGGATTGTCTTGGATGTCGGCGAGCACCACCGGTTTCGAAGCGCTCTGCGACAACCGGATCGCCTCTTCGGCGGCTTCGTCGGCGGTGTAGAGCCGGCCGGCGAACTCGGCCTCGCGCGCCTCGATCGCGGCGAGCAGCCGGTCGGCCGCGGCATCGGCCGTTTCCTGATCGTAGCCGTAGACCACCAGCGCCGGCCCGCACTGCGCGATGTCGGCCGGCGGGAACCCGGGCGTATGGGTGATGCCGACGATGCCCTGGTTGTGGCTCGGCCCGCCCGGCGCGGAGCCGCGCTCGATCTCGTCGATCAGCGCAAAGACCCCTCTGGTCGGCTCGGCCATCGTGCATTGCCAGACCAGCGGGATCAGAAAATCGACCTGGCGGAACGCCTTACACAGTGGTCGATTGTCGCGAAGCAGCCGGTCGAGCAGCCGCGCCGCGCGGCCGCCGGTCTCGGCCATATCGATATGCGGATAGGTGCGGTAGCCGACCAGCGCCGACGAATAGCGCACCATCTCCGGGGTCATGTTGGTGTGGAAATCGAGGCTGGCGACGATCGGGATGCGGTCGCCGACCAGCGCACGAATGCGGCGCAGCAGCTCCCCCTCGCCGTCTTCGAGATGCGCCGCGACCATCGCGCCGTGCAGGTCGAGGTAGATGCCGTCGAGGGCGCCAGCCGCGGCAAGGTCTTCGAGCATCGCCGCGGCCACCCGCTCGTAGGCGTCCTCGTCGACATAGGATGACGGCGGCGCCGCGCACCAGCACAGCGGCACCAACTCGTGACCCAGCGCGCGCAGCGCCTCGACCGCGCCGGCGATCGGGATGTTGTATCCGACGACGGCATCGAACAGCGCCGGCCCACGAACAAAGCCGGGCCACGCATCGGCGCGCGCAAAATCGTCCCAGGTCGCGCGCTGCGGTGCGAACGTGTTGGTCTCGTGCTGAAACCCACCAACTGCGATGCGCTGCATTGCGTCCCCCGCTGTACCGCCGGACGCAGGGCCTACTGCAACCGCGCGCCCGTCACAAGGCATCCGGCGCGCGTTTCCTCTTGGCCGTGCATCAGGAGCCGCTATTCTACCTCAGATATAAGCTGCGCGAGGGAGAGCAGCGATGCTTGGAACAGGGGGTAACGGCGCCTCCGGTGCCACTGGTGGCACCGGCGCAACCGGAGCGACCGCCGTCACCGGTCCGACCGGCAACACAGGAGCCACCGGTAATGGCGCAACCGGTCAGACAGGGGGAACCGGCGAGACAGCGGGAACCGGCGCCACCGGCGCAACCTGCTGCCCGGGAACGGACCGCCAGCAGCGACTGATTTTCCAGAAGGACCTTTACGAGGTCCTTCTGTTGATCGACCTGGTCTCGGGCCGGCCCGACCGCTCGCTTTCCACCCTGTCGATGCCCGACCCGGACAACCCGCAAAACACGTTGAATTACGGCGACATCCTCAAGCGCATCTCGCTGATGCGCTACCCGCCGACCGGAACCGAGATCATGAACGCGAGCAACGCCGCGATCCTGCTGGCCGCCAAGGACCGCCTCAGTGCGCTGGCCGACCCGGCGCGCGGGCTCGGCATCGCCTATACCTGGATGTTCATCGATGCCGGGCGCGTCCGCGACCTCGCCCGACGCCATATCCGCGAACCGGCGAGGGCCTGCCAAGATCGGCTTCGCAACGCCGCACTCGATCTCGCGCTCCAGACCTTTCCCGGGCTCGAAAGGCACGCTCGAGGCTTTCGCATTTGGGATGCTTGGCTGCGCATACTGGCGGTCGTTTGGCTGGTCTTCACAGCGCTCACGTTCTGGGACGCGACAGTCGGGCGCAGCGCGCTCGACCATTTGGACCAGAGCCGGAAGGAATA
>JAFAWI010000591.1 GCA_019241915.1 Alphaproteobacteria bacterium | reverse complement strand
AGAGGGGTATTGGATCGTTTCGGCCGATGGCGGATGGCGCTTCGCTTATCCGCCCTCCACGCGGGAGAGAGGTTTCGGGTGGCGCGAGCCGGCGGGGAAGTCACACCTGCTGGAAGCGGGCCTTGGCGGCGCGCTCGATCGCCGCGGCGATCAGCCGGTCGATGCCGAGCCGGCCGCGCAGCAGGTCCAAGAGCTGCAATTCCTCCTGGGTCGCTGCGCCATCGACCGCGACGAGATCGACCGCGATCGCGTAGGCGGTTTCGTGCAGGTGCGGCGGCAGCGCCGACTTGATCGCGTCGAGCGTCGCGTCGAGCCCGTCGTCGCGGCTCAGCAGTTCGGCGCAATCGTTGAGATGGCCGGCGAGCTTCTTGCGGTCAAAGCCGCGAAACACCGGCAGGTGGCCGACAATGTCGCCGATGATCGCCACTTCGTCGGGCGGCAGGCTGCTTTCGGCGCCGGTGACGATGACCATCGTGTAGACCAGCGCCCCGTGCGCATCGAGCATCGCGATGTTCCCTTGTCGTCATGCGGCGCGGACAGACCAAACCGGCGGCGGGCCGTCAAGCGCTATCGTCAAGAAACCGGGCGGTGGCGTCGACCGCCTCGCTCAGCGGCAGGCGTGCGACGCCGACCCCCTCGGGAAAGGCGGCGAGCAGCCGCGACGGCAGCTGGCGGTCGAGCACGACAAAGACGCCGCGGTCGTCGGCGCGGCGGATCAGCCGGCCGTAGGCCTGGCGCAGCCGCAGCCGGGCGATGTGGTCTTCGTAGCCGGCGCCGCCGAACACCGGCTTGCGCGCGCGGTGCAGGATGTCGGGGCGCGGCCACGGCACCCGGTCGAAGACGATGAGACGCAGCGAGCGGCCCGGCACGTCGACCCCGTCGCGCACGGCGTCGGTGCCGAGCAGGCACGAGTTCTCCTCGGCGCGAAAGATGTCGACCAACGTCGCCGGCGACATCGCATCGACATGCTGGGCGAGCAGCAGCAGACCGTGCTCTTCGAGCACCGGCGCGATTTTCTCGTGCACCGCGCGCAGCCGGCCGATCGCGGTGAAGAGGCCGAGCGCGCCGCCTTGCGAGGCGCGCATCAACGCGGCAAAGCCGGACGCGACCTGACCGATATCGTCGCGCGGGATGTCGGTGACGACGAGGATGCGGGTTTGCGCGGGGTAGTCGAACGGCGAGGCGATGCGCGCGGCGCGCGGCCTCGCCGGCAGATGGCGCAGCCCGCTTGCGGCCTCGGCGAGACTCCAGGCGAGCGCCGGGTCGGCCTCGCCGTCGGTCAAGGTCGCCGAGGTCACGACGACGCCGTGCGCGGGCTGCGCGACGTATTCGGCAAACGGGATGCCGGGATCGACCCAGTTGCGGTTGAGCGCGATATCGGTTTCCTGGCCCTCGAACCGGCCGAGCGCCAGCCACTCGACAGTGTCCGGCGCGGCCGGCTCGGCGAGGGCACGCAGCAGCGCGCTCCACGCGCCAAGCTGGATGCCGGCGCGGCGCTCGATGCCGCGGATCGCGGCGTCGAGCCGCTGCCGCGTCGTGACGTCGGGCGGGTTTTCCGGGTCTTCGAGCTGCTTGCGCAGCAACCCGGCGAGCCGCGTCAGCGCCGCCGCCAGCCGGTCGAGGCTGTCGGCGAGGCGGGCGGCGGCGGGCACAAGTCCTTCGACCGCGGGGCGCGCCTCGGCTTCGAGGCCGTAGCCGCTGTCGGGACCGGTGGCGCGGGCCAGCACCTGTTGCCGGACCAGCGCCAGAAAGCCCTCGAAACCGGGCAGCGGCGCGCCATCGGCGATGCGCTGATGCCAGCCGTCGGCCGGCAGCGCGGTGCGCGCCGCGACCAGCGCCTCGACCAGCAGCTTGCCGCCGTCCGCGTCGGCCTCGACCAGGTCGCCGATGCGGCGCTGCAGGCCGCGGGCGCGCGAGCGGGTCGCCTCGGCGCCGAGAATCCAGCGGCGCAGCTCGCGCCCCTCGCGTCCCGAGAGCCGCACAGAGAACGCCGAGTCGGCGGCATCGAGCAGGTGATGGCCCTCGTCGAAGACGTAGCGGCTCGGCACGGCGCCGTCGTCGAGCCCGCCGAGCGCGGCCTGCGCCATCACCAGCGCGTGGTTGGCGACGACGAGGCGTGCATGGCGCGCGGCGCGGACATTTTTCTCGACAAAGCATTTGCGGAAATG
>JAFAWI010000506.1 GCA_019241915.1 Alphaproteobacteria bacterium | reverse complement strand
GCCGAGCTCCGCTTCCAGCTCCTTCAGCCGATCGACCACGGTATCCGGCTCGCCGACGATGACCTTGTCGCGGATCACGTCGTCGTAGGTCGCGCGCTTCACCTCTTCGACCTCGGCGCGCCGCCGCGCGTTGGGCGAGCCTTCGAGCCGGTCGATCAGCGATTTGTAGCCCGCCATGATGCTCGGCTCGCCTTCCTCGCGCGCCTCTTTGTCGGTCTCGCCGCAATGCATCGACAGGCGCAGATAAACCTCGGGCTTCCCGGGGTTCCCGGCCTCCAGCCAGGCGTCGCGATAGGCCTTGAGATCCGGCTTCAGCCCGACCAGCGAGCCGCTGCGCACCGAGACGAACAGCGGATAGCCGAGCCGTCCGAGCGTCGGAAACGTGTCTTCGCTGGCGCCGGCGATACGGATCGGCGGATGCGGCTGCTGGAACGGCCGCGGCACCGCCTTGGCTTCGTTGAAGCTGTGGTACTTGCCCTGGTACGAGAACGTTTCGTTGGTCCAGGCGGTCTTGAGGATGTCGAGCGTTTCATAGAAGCGCTCGCGGCTTTCCGCGTACGGTATGCCATAAGCGGCATAACCGCGCGGATTGCCGCTGCGCCCGGCGCCGAGGATAAAGCGGCCGCGGCTCACCACATCGACCGTCGAGGTCTCCTCGGCGAGCCGCAGCGGATGGGTCAGCGGCAGCACGTGTACCGCCGTGCCGATCTTGATCCGCCTGGTCCGGGCAGCGATCTGGCCGGCGACATTCATCGGCGCGCTCAGCACCGAGCGGCGCGCCTGCTGGTGGATCTCGGCGAGCCAGAACACGTCGAGCCCCCATTCGTCCGAGGCCTCGACCTGCTCGAACCCCTGCGCGAACGCGTCGGCATCCGACTGCCCGGGCACCTGCCGGTGAAATTCGTGGTACCAGCCGAACTCCATGGCGTTGCCTCATCGTAAGCTGCGGCAAGCGTATCGCCGTGCCGCGGCATCAAACAAATACTGTTGTTCGATCCAGCCCATGCCGCTAAGGCATGGCAAATCCTGCTCGGCATCAGCCGTGGAGAGATGGGATGGAGCTGCGCAGCCTGCATTATTTTGTCCGAATCGCCGAGCTGGGCAGCATCACGCGCGCCGCGGCGCATCTGCATGTCGCCCAGCCGGCGCTGACGCGTCATGTCCAGCGTCTCGAAGAAGAGCTCAACGTGGCGCTGTTCACCCGCGCCAACCGCGGCGTCCGGCTGACCGAGGCCGGGCAGAAGCTGCTCGACGGGGCGCAGCGCATCCTGCGCGACATCGAGCGCACCGCAGACGAGATCCGCGCGCAGGACGCGCACCCCTCGGGCAAGATCGTGCTCGGCATCACACCGACCCTGTGCCCGGTGCTGGTGCCGGACCTGTTCGCCCGCATGCGGCGCGACTATCCGATGATCGAGCTCAAGGTCATGCATGCCGGCATGGTGAGGCTCGAGGAGTTCGTCATCGACGGCCGCGCCGACATCGCGCTTTTGTCGGAGCTGTCGCGCAGCCGCCTCGTCCACTCGGCCCGGCTCGCCGAGGAGGAGATGGTGCTGGTGACGCGGCCCGGCGCGCGGCCGCGCGGCCCGGTCGGCGCCGATGAGCTGCGCCGCACGCCGCTGATCCTTGGCGACGGGTTGCGCGCCGCAATGGACGCATTGCTCGCTGGCCACGACATCGAGCTGCAGGTCGAGACCGAGCTCAATGACCACGAGACGATCCGGCTGATGGTGGCGCAGGGGGCAGGGGCCGCGGTGCTGCCGCTGTCGTCGGCATCGCGCGAATGCGCCGGCGGCTTGCTGGAAGCGCACCGTATTACCGACGCCGGCATTTTTCGCACCTTGGCGCTCGGGGTTCGCGCCAGCCGCAACGCTTCGCTCGCCCGCGAAGCTGTCGCCCACACCATTCGTGCGATGATCCAGGAGGTGGAAGCCGAGGGCCGGCTGGCGCTGGAAGCGCGACGGCCGGCACATCGCCGCCTGCGCGCCGCGTCCTGACATCCAGAATCGATTGGGCAGAGGAGCGGGCTGGAATGACGGCAGACCTCGATGACCGCGCGGCGATCCATGACCTCTTTACCCGCTATTGCTGCGCGCTCGATGCGGGTGAGGTCGAGACCGTGGTCGATTGCTTCACCGACGATGCCGTACTGAAGAGCCCGGTGGTCGATCTTAAGGGCCGCGACGACATCCGCGCCTTTGCCGCTCGCTTTGCGGCACAGCGCGCCGCCGGCGTGCAGTTCCGCCACATGGTGACCAACATCGCCGTCACCGTCAGCGCCGACCGCGCGACGGCAGCGGCTTACCTCTTGGTGCTGATCTCGCAGGCGGGCAGCCACCGCACGTTGCCGCCGGGGCGCTACGAATGCCGGCTGGTGAAACGGGACGGGCGCTGGCGCTTCGCACGCCGCACCGTCTTCCACGACCACGACTACGTGCTCGACGGCATCGGCAACCGCTAGCTTCGCCGGGCGCGGGGATGAGGCGCGTTTTTGCGATCCAGCCCGCAACCTGCCTCATCCTGAGGTGCGAGCGAGCCGAGCCTCGAAGGGACAATTGTAGGGCGGATAAGCGTAGCGTCATCCGCCAATCGGTGACGGAGCATGGTGGAAGCGCTGCGCTTTTCCGCCCTAGTGAGGCGCGGCCGCAGGAAGCCTCGAACGACAGCCTTAGCCGGGCATTACGGCAGCCGCGGCAGCACCTTCTCGGTCAGCAGCATAAAGCTCTCGTGGCTGAGCGGCGCGGCGAGCAGGT
>JAFAWI010000420.1 GCA_019241915.1 Alphaproteobacteria bacterium | reverse complement strand
CGGGTTGCGCCCAGGCAGGAATTTCGACATCTGCGGCGCCTGCTTGAGGCTGGTGTTGAGAAACCACAGCGTCTTGCTGCCCACCGCAATGCCTTCCTCGTCGGTATCGCCGATCCCGCACAGCACTGCGTAAGCGAACTTGTCGGTACCGGGTGCGGAGAGGCCGGCGAGGCGGCGCGCGTCCTTGTAGGCGTCGAACGCGCGCTTGCTCGCCTCGGGGCCGCGCAGCACCAGCGCGTTGATGTAGCCACGCCGGCCGATCTCGGCCGATGTCGCCGGGTCGCCGGTCGCCGCCCAGAACTGCGGGTGCGGCTTCTGGTAGGGACCGGGCCAAATGTTGATATGGCGGTGCGTGTAGTGCTTGCCCTCCCAGCTGACGGGGCCATTCTGCGAGGTCAGCGCCAGCTTGATGACGTCAATCGCTTCCCAAAAGCGGTCGACAAAGCCGACCGGGTTGGCGTTGCCCGACACCATCTCGCTATCGCCCGATTTGACAAAGCCGATCTCGAGCCGGCCGCGCGAGATGACGTCGGCAGTGGCGTATTCCTCGGCGATCCGCACCGGGTCGGTGCGGACCGAAATCAGCGTGCCGAGCGACAGGATGCGCACGTTCTTGGTCTGGCGTGCGGCGATGCCGAGGATCATCGGCGAGGCGCCATAGAGGCTGTTGATGCCGGAATGATGCTCGATCGAGACGATGTTGATGCCGAGTTCGTCGCAATAGAGATGCTCGTCGAGGCATTCCTCAAACAGCTGCGCCGCGAGCTTTGGGTCGCAATAGCGGTTCGGCAGGTTCGCGCGTACCGAGTCGGCGGCATCGAGCACCTCCTGCGGCACAAACGGGTAGGTGTTCTCGCAATGATACCAGGCCTGCATCGCCGACTCCGCGTCTCGCTGTCCGAAATATTAGCTGCGATCTTCGGGCGGGATGAAGAGGGAGTTGTTCCGGCAACACTTCAGGTCTAATTTTCCGACTAGACGCGTAGACGGGTAGGAGCGCGACCCGATGATTACGATCGGGACGTTCGCGGCAAAGACGCATTTTTCGGCCTTGCTGGAAAAAGTCGCTGCCGGCGAAGAGGTGACGATCACCAAACACGGCAGGCCAATCGCGCGCCTGGTTCGCGCTGCTGCGGTCGATCGGGCGGATGTCGACGATGCGGTCGAGCAGTTGAGGCGCTTACGAAAGGGTACGACGCTCGGCGGGCTTGATTGGAAGGCTCTGAGGGACGAGGGGCGGAAATGACGGCCGTCGTCGTGGTTGCATCGGTGGCATTGAGTTGGTGCTTTGACGACGAGGCGTCGCCGGAAACCGAGGCAATACTCGATCGCGTTCGGTTCGATGGCGCTGTTGTCCCGGGGCTTTGGCGGCTCGAACTTGCCAACGTGTTGCTGGGGGCGGAGCGGCGGGGGCGTACAATCCTCGGTGGTGTAACCGCGCGGTTGGAACACATCGCGCGGCTTCCGATCAAGACGGATACGGAAACGGCCGGCCGGGCGTGGCGGGAAATACTGGCGCTTGCCCGCGCCGAAAACCTGACGACCTATGATGCGTCCTATCTGGAATTGGCTATCCGGCATGGAGTGGCGCTAGCCACGAAGGACACGGTGTTGGCCGCCGCTGGGAGCCGGGTCGGCGTATCGGTTATTCCTTAGCCCCGGAGTTCAAGAACGATGCGCAACCTGACCGTCAACGGCGAGCGGTTGTGGGCGAGCCTGATGGAGCTGGCGCAGATCGGCGCGACGGCGAAGGGCGGCGTCTGCCGTCTCGCCGCCAGCGATCTCGACGCCGAAGCGCGGCGGCTCTTCATCCGCTGGTGCGAGGAGGCGGGTTGCAGTGTCACGGTTGACCGCATCGGCAACATCTTTGCGCGCCGACCGGGCCGCAACCCTGACCTGCCGCCGGTGATGACCGGCAGCCACCTCGACACCCAGCCGACCGGCGGCAAGTTCGACGGCGCCTATGGCGTGATGGCCGGGCTCGAAGTGGTGCGGACGCTAAACGATCTCGGCTACGAGACCGAGGCGCCGGTCGAGATCGTCGCGTGGACCAACGAGGAGGGGACGCGGTTTTCCCCGGCGATGGTCGGCTCCGGCGCGTTCACCGGCGTGTTCGAGTTGGAGAGCGCGCTGGCGACGCCCGACAACAATGCGCCGGAGCTTACCCTCGGCTCCGAGCTGAAGCGCATCGGCTTCGCCGGCGCGGCGCCGGTCGGCGAGCATCCAGCCGCCGCCTATTTTGAGGCGCATATCGAGCAGGGGCCGATCCTCGAAGCCGCCGGGCTGCCGATCGGCGTCGTCACCGGCGCGCAGGGCCAGCGCTGGTACGAGATCACCGTCATCGGACAGGAGGCGCATGCCGGGCCGACCCCGATGCCGCGCCGGCGCGACGCGCTGGTCGGGGCGGCCCGGATGATCGACGCGGTCAATCGCATCGGCCATGTGCACGCGCCCCATGCCTGCGCGACGGTCGGCTTTATCCAGTCGAGTCCCAATTCACGCAACACGATCCCCGGCCGCGTGTTCTTCACGGTCGATTTCCGCCATCCCGATGACGCCACGCTGACCAAGATGGACCGCGGACTGCGCGCCGCCTGCGCCGAGGCGGCGGCGAGCCAACGGCTCGACGTCGAGATCAAGGAATTCTGGTACTTCCCGCCGACCCCGTTTGACGGCGGGCTCGTCGGCGCGGTCCGCGATGCCGCCCAGGCGCAGAACCTGCCGCACCAGGACATCGTCAGCGGTGCCGGTCACGACGCGGTCTATATGGCCCGCGTTGCGCCAACCGCGATGATCTTTGTGCCTTGCGTCGGTGGCATCAGCCATAACGAGGTCGAGGACGCCAAGGCGGACGATCTCACCGCGGGCTGCGCGGTGCTGCTCAATGCGATGCTCGACACGGCCGACCACTCGCGCTAAGGGGCCCGCTTCCACCACTTAAGGCGCGGACTTGTTCCGGGCATCCACGAAGCACGCTCGCGCCGGTCCGTCATGGCCAAGACTGCCCGGCCATGACAGAGAACACGAACGGCTAATCCGCAGCCATGGACACGGCAGCGGCGTCCATGGTCTCGCTGCCCAGTTGCATGATCCGCGACCGGCCGGACACCGCCCAGGCGGTTGCCGTGTAGCCGATCCCGCTGAACAGGATCGTGCACAGGCTGGGTATCCAAGTCGCCGGTACGCAGAACATGTAGAAGAGGAAACCCAGTCCCGTCCAACTCACGGCGACGAGGTTGAAGCCGCCCCAGTAGCGATAGCGACCCTCCAGCGTGAACAGCGCGGGAACGTCGAGCCGGGTCCGCTTCAAGACCAGGTAGTCGAACACGAGCACCCCGGCGATCGGCGAGAAGAAATTGCCGAGCAGCGTCGCGTAGCTGAGATAGGAGTTGAGCACGTCGGGGATCGCGGAAAGCGCGATCCCGAACAGGCTCGCAATCAGCGTTGTCCAGAAGCGGCCGAGCCGCTCGAACATGTTCGAGATCGACAGCCCGCCGGTGTAGAGGTTGAGGACGTTGATCGTCCAATTGTCGAGCGCGATGAACACCAGGATCAGCGCCAGCGTGATCCAGCTCGTGCTGACCCCGGCGATCAGCACGAACGGGTTGGCGGTCTTGCCAAGCGTCGCGGCGGCGGCGTAGGCGCCGAGCGAGCCCGAAATCATCGTGCCGACGGCCGAGGCCGACACCGTGCCGATCCACATATCGGCGCGGGTTCGCGAATAGCGGCAGAAATCGGCCGAGTCGGTGATCATCGTCAGCCAGCCTGCGGCGGCGGCGTTGAACCACGCGACAAAGATCACCCAGTCCCAGCCGCCGTTCTTGCCCGTGTACGAGAATACCGCCCCGGGCGCGAAATTGGGGTCGGCCTGGTTCGCGAGCAGCACGAACAGATAGACGAACATCGCCAGCTTTACCGGCAGCGCCACCCGCGACAGCTGCTTCAGCGACTCGTAGCCGACAATCGCGACAAAAGCCTGGACGATGCCGAACAGCACGCTGACGAGGATCAGCGACGGCTTGGTGCCGGTAAGCTTATCGAACACGGCGCAAATCGCGGTGGCGCCGATCACGGTCTGGAACGCAAACCAGTAGCACGAGGCGATCGAGCGCAGGAAGGACGGGATCAGCTTGGAGCCGCGCAAGCCATAGACCGCGCGGGTCGCGACTTGGCCAGGGATGCCGTAGTCGACCCCGACCGTCGCCATGATGACGTAGAAGATCGCCGCGACGACGATCCCCGAGCACTCCGCCAGCACCGAGGCCTGGAACGACAGTCCCGCCGCCACCCCCAAGCCGCCGCGCAGGATTGTCGACGGGCTGATGAGGAAATTGAGGATGATCGCGAACAGGTCGTACCAGCGGACCGTCTTACGCGCCACGGGGATCGCCTCGATGCCGAACTGCTCGACCCCGGTCGGCTGCCGATAGCGCTTTTGCAACTGGCGTTCGATCGCGGCGTCGAAGGTGGTGTCGGCCATGCGCTCTCTCCTTGCGGCGGCGGCCGATTGCATCGAGGGCAAGGCGGCTCACCATATGACGCCCTCCCAGCAAACGATTTACGATGACGGTAGGATAGAGGCATTCAATGTTGCAATAGATTATTTTATTGATTATTTGACGATCACATTGCTCGATAAATTATCATTTGCCGTTTTTTCATAACAATGCTTATAAACTCGGCAATTATTTGCCTAGCGAATCGGCCGCGGCACGACGCCCGCTGCTGCCGACGTTGCTGCAACGCGCAAGACTTTCTAGCGGGCCGCAATGCTGGCGCGACGTCAGGGACATGGTTTATCGGCCCTGGATCGCCTAAGTAAGCAGCGATGACCAACCTCGCCCTACGGCATGGGCTCCACTTCGCCGATCTCTACGATCGCGACGGGCTGGTGACGCTCGACCGTGCGTTTGTTGCGCATCTCGCGGCGGCCGATGTGCCGCTGCACGACCGGCTGATGGCGGGCCGCGCGGCACCCGACGCGCTGGAGCGGAAAGCCGAATCCGAGCTGCTGGTCGAGCTGGCGCCGCATGTCGAGGATTTTCTCGGCGATCTGTTCGGCATCGAGCCGGAAATTCGTGCGCTGCAGGCGCGGCACGACGAGCTGGCGCCGCTTTATTCGGTGAAGCGGCTCTTCGTGCAGCGTCGCGCGGTCAAGGAGATCAAACCCGAGCAGGCCGCGGCGGTTGAGGGCAGTGCGTTGCGCGCGGCGCTCGAACCGCAGCTCGGCGCCGGTGCCGTGCCGGCGACGCGCGCCGGCATCCTCGCCTGGGAGGGGCGGTTTGCCGAAGCCGTTTCGGCGTGGCTCGAAGACGAGGCCGCCAATGCACCGGCGGTCCAAGCCGCGCTCGAATACGCGGCGTGGGCGACGCTGGCGCCGGCCGGACAGAAGCTCCACCGTCGCGGGGTGCTGTTCAAGGTGCCGCACCGGGTCGATTTGCAGCATCTGGTGCCGGTCGAGACCATCGAACGCGACGGCGTGACGATGCTGCGCCTGCCCGAGCACGACTGGCGCGCGCGTGAC
>JAFAWI010000292.1 GCA_019241915.1 Alphaproteobacteria bacterium | reverse complement strand
ATACAGAATGGTCCCAAGGTTCGCTCGTGCCAACACGCTTTCGGACGGCAAGAGGGTCGGAAATAAATATAAAACCACATACTTAATGCGCCTGGATCGTCGCAGCGCATACTCGGCAATGCCCTTATAACCTTCAAAGGCCTGATTCGCTCCGGTATTCAAGCTGAGATAGCGGTGATTTCCCGTATATCGGTTAACAATATTTGATTGAATCGAAAAGAAACCGGAGCTGTCGCCAACTGAAATTATCTCCGGATCGTTCGATTCCAGATATCGGAGCTTCTCGTAAAGAAAGTCACGATCTGATACTTCACCCTGCCAGTGATAAGGATCGTGAAGCAGCCAGGTCGTCTTCTGCCAAAAGTTGGGATGATAGATCAGCTCTATACTTAATTCAGTGCCCGCGATAAAGCTGATAGCGAGCAGGGCTGGCAGCAGCAGCCGAGCCCAAATTGCCGAGCGTGCCAGTAGGTGGGTGAGGCGCACGACAACGGTGCTATTCCTCGACCCCGGAGGACGCTCAATTCTTATTCGTGGGTCCAAGGCTCGAGTCCTTGTGCTCCCACCAATAAATCGATCTTGTTCTCGCTCGCGTGCTGCGGCTCTTGCCTATCCCCGCTGACGCGCCGCCGCCACCGGCGCTGCTGCCATCCGCTGGGTCACCGTATCGGGGCGGGTAAAGGCGAGATACTCGGCGGCGTATTCCGGCGGAAGGATCTCGACCATCGTCGCGTTCTCGACCCACACTTCGATCACGTGGAACGGCCCGCGATTGCAGACATAGCAGTGCCAGCCGGCCCGGCGCGCGATCTCCTGCACCTTCCGCGCATCGGTTGCGACGCTGAGCGCAAAATGCGTCGCGCCGTAGCCCTCGTCGCGCACCGGCTTCTTGACAAAGCCGCCGCCGACTTCGCCCCCCGGCTGCAGCTCCGTGCCCGCCGGGTAGACCTCGACCCCCGAGCCGTGGTCGTCGAGCTGTAGCGCGAAAAAGCTTCCCGGATTGGGCGGAAACGGCACCGCCTTGCCGCCCATCAGCTCGGCCAGGACATTGGCGGCATGCTCGGGGTCTCCGGCGGCGATCGACAGATGATGGATCATGGCTCCTCCGCGGGTTCGTCAACCGACGATAGCATGCCGACGCACCCGGCGGGAGGGCGGCCGCGCAGGCGTTGCTCCTCATTTGGACCGAGGATCGGGCTGGCGGCGACGAGTTGAGAGCATTGCCAGGGGCGGCTTACAATTTCGCAATCGTGGCATATCGCCGCGCCGCTCTAGGCAACTTCTGGTTTGGCTGTAATGATGCCGCCTTTGCAACGATCCCCGCGGTATTTCTCATGGCCTTCGGCGATTTTTCCACACGCATTTGCACAAGCGCGGCTGCACTCGGCTGCGTCCTGCTGACCGCATTCCCTGCCTCGGCCAGCGAAACGCGCGACAGCGCAACCGCCGCGCGAGTTATCCGGCCGATGGCGGAATCCGGCGACACCTTTGCGCAATACACGCTCGGCGTGATGTATCGCAACGGCTGGGACGTGCCGCAGGATCTGGTGCAGGCGCTCAAATGGCTGAGCCTTGCGATGTCGCGATCATCACCCGGCTCGGACCGCAATGTGGCTTCGCTCGCGCGCACCGACGTCGCGGCGAAGTTGACCGTCGCGGAGCGCGAGGAAGCCGAAAAAGAAGCCCGCGACTGGTTCGACGAGCTGGCGCGGCGCGGCAGCGCCGCACGCTGACCCGATCGCGTCCGGGCTGTGGTCTGCGGCGCCGAACGCCGAGCGGTGCGGCCGCGGGACCTCGTCCCGCCCCGCGATATCGCCAACTACCGCTATTTCGGGTAACTGATCCGCCAGCGGATGGGTGGCCGAGCGGTTTAAGGCACCGGTCTTGAAAACCGGCAGGGGTGCAAGCTCCTCGTGGGTTCGAATCCCACCCCATCCGCCAGGATAGGGAACCGCACCGGCTTGGCCAGAAGATCGCGAGCCAAGTTGGCGAGCGATTGTTGGACTTGCCGGGCTGACCGGCAAAACGGAGAGGCGCGATGGCACCAACAGGCGCAGCGACGGCACGAACGGGCCCGGGCGCGATGATGGGCAATGCCGGTCCCGGCATGCTGCAGGGTCTGCGCGTCGTTGAGGTGGCCGACGAGCGCGCCGAATATTGCGGGCTGCTGCTCGCCGGGCTGGGCGCCGAGGTGATCAAGATCGAGCCACCCGAGGGCAACGCCACGCGCCGCATCGGCCCGTTTCTCGACGACGAGCCGGGGCTTGAACGCTCGCTGTTCTTCTGGAATTACAACCGCGACAAGAAATCGGTGGTGCTCGACCTGCGAACCGCCGCCGGGACCGAGCGGATGCTGCGCCTGCTCGGCGGCGCCGACATCCTCCTCGACGCGAGCTGCGGCGCGCTCAATGAGGTGCTGGGGCTCGATCAGGCCTCGCTCAACGTGCGCTTTCCGCACCTCGTCACCGCGCGGATGACGCCGTTTGGCGACGACGGCCCGTGGAAGGACTTCAAGAGCTCTGATTTGATCCACCTTGCCCTGGGCGGGCCGATGATGAATTGCGGTTACGACCCCGACCCGAACTTTGAGTACGACACGCCGCCGATCGCGCCGCAGATCTGGCACGCCTACCACATCGCCGGCGAGCAGATGGCAACCGGCATCATCGCGGCGCTGATCCATCGCGAGCGCAGCGGCGAGGGGCAGGACGTGTCGCTGGCGATCCACGAGGCGGTATCGAAAAACCCCGAGCAGGATTTGATGTACTGGGTCTGCCGCCGCGTGCCGTTGTGGCGCCTGACCTGCCGCCACGCGTCCGAGGGGCCGAACCACTCGCCCAGCATCGCCCACACCAAGGACGGGCGCTGGTTCATCACCCACGGGATGGGTGCGCGGGATCTCAAGAACCTCGTGCCGCTGCTGACGAAATACAACGCGCAGGCCGATCTGCAGCCGCCCGCGCCGGAGGTCGACCTCAAGGCGCGGCAGGTTCCGGGGACGGCGGGGGCCGACGAGACGCGTTCGCATATGCTCGACGTCGTGCAACGCTTTGTCCGTGCCTGGACCTTCAAGGACATGCCTTGGCTCGAAGCGCAGGAAGCCGGTCTTCTGTGGGCGCCGCTGCGCAAACCGCACGAAAACGCGCTCGACGAGCACTGGCTCGCGCGCAAGACCTTTGCCGAGATCGAGCATCCCGAACACGGCCGCTCATTCCTCTACCCGACCTCGAAATGGCTTTCGAACAAGACCAGCTGGCAGGTCGGCCGCCGCGCCCCAATGCTCGGCGAAGATACCGAGGCAGTGCTCGGCGAAGTCGCGCGCCGGCCAGCCGTTCCCGCAAGCCCACGCAGGGTCGAGAACCCGCACCTGTCGGCGCTGCACAACAAGCCGTTCCCATTGCAGGGCATCAAAATCTTCGATTTTGCGTGGTTTCTCGCCTCGGCCGGCGGCACTCGGTTTCTCGCGGCGATGGGCGCGGAAAGCTACAAAGTCGAATGGAAGGACAACCCCGACACGCGGCTCGCCGGGATGGCCCCGGTGGGCGGCCGCGCCGCCCGCGACGCGGCGACCGGGCCGCTGCCCGGGGTCAAGGATCCCGACATGGGGGGCAATTTCCTCAACAAGAATTCCGGCAAACGCGGGATTTCGCTCAACATCCGCCACCCCAAGGGGCTCGAAATCGCCAAGGACATGATCCGCATCTGCGATGTCGTCGCCGAAGGGTTCTCGCCCGGCGTCCTGCAGCGGCTGGGGCTCGGCTACGACGTGATGAAATCGATCCGGCCCGACATCATCTACATCCAGCAATCGGGCATGGGCGCGCACGGCACCTATGGCCGGATGCGCACCGTCGGCCCGGTCGCCGCGGCGTTTGGCGGGCAGGCGGAAATGTCGGGACTGCCGGAACCCGCGATGCCGGTGAGCTGGGGCTATTCCTATCTCGATTGGATGGGCGCGTACGGCTACGCGCTGGCGCTGCTCGGTGCGATCTACCACCGCGAGCGAACCGGCGAGGGCCAGTGGATCGATGCCTCGCAATGTGAGAGCGGCATTTTCTTGACCGGCGCGACGATCCTCGACTGGGCCGCCAACGGCCGCGTGTTCCGCCGCTACGGCAACCGTTCGCCGTACAAGCCGGCGGCGCCGCACGGCGCCTATCGCTGCGCCGGCAAGGACCGCTGGATCGCGATCGCCTGCTTCTTTGATGACGACTGGCGGGCGCTGGCGCGCGTCGCCGAGCGCGGCGACTGGCTCGAAGACCGCCGCTTTGCGACGCTCGATAGCCGCTTACAGCACCAGGACGCACTCGATGCCGCGGTGCAGGGCTGGACAACGACCCAGGACCGCTACGACTGCATGATCAAATTGCAGAAGGCCGGCGTACCGGCCGGCGTCTGTCAGAACGCCGAGGACCGGGTCGATACCGACCCTCAGCTTCGCCACCTCAAATGGCTGACC
>JAFAWI010000266.1 GCA_019241915.1 Alphaproteobacteria bacterium | reverse complement strand
TAGCGGAGCCTCGAAGGACGCACAACCGTCACTCCACCGCCCCGTGCGGCAGCGGTTGCGACAGCATTTCGCGGATGCGGCCCTGGATTTCTCGCTGGTCGAAACTGCGCAGCAGATTGATGCGGTTTCGTGCCGGGTCGCCGCCGTGCCAGTACTCGTAGATGTCCTGGCGCAGCCCATAGGACGAGGCGGCGAGGTCGTGCGCCAGGCGGAACAGCCGCGACTTGTAGTCGACATCGACACCTTTGCCGCGCATGTATTTGTCGAGATAGGGGCGGATGTCCGGACTGGCGAGGTCGTTTTCGCTCGGCTGCATAATGATGCCGGATGCGCAAATCTCGCGCAGCAGCTCGACCATGCGGCCCGACACCTGGGCGAACCAGATGTGCATCGCCCGCCCCGGCCCCAGGGTCCACTGGCCGCTCGGGGTGGGGCCGGCACGGTGCTCGATGCCGTCCATCGCGTAGCGCCAGATGTTGCAGTAGGTCGCCATCTCGCCGAGCTTGGCGGCGACTTCGCGGAATTCGATAACGCCGATCGCCTCGGCCACCATCGTCGCGACCGCAGTGATCAGGCGCATCCGCACCTCGACCCGGCACAAATTCGACCAGCCGAGAAAGTTGAACGGCTCACCCTTGCCGTCGGCGCCAAGCATCGAGACGATCGGCGACGGGTCGTAAAGCATGAACAGCCGGTCCCACGGGATCAGCACCCGGTCGAAGAACAGCATCGCATCCTGTTCGTCGAGCATCTGCAGCGGATGGCCCCACGAGCCGAACCACCGCGACACCGGCTCGCGGCAGAGGATTTTGAGGCCCGGCGCATCGGTCGGAATGGCGAAGGCGAGCACGCAGTTCGGGTCGTTGCGCCGGGCGAAGGTCGCTGACAGGGATACGTAAACCTCGTTGCTGTGCGGCGCCGCGGTCGAGAGCTGCTTGCCGCCGGTGACGACGACGCCTTCGCTCGTCTCCTCGACGACGTGCAGCACGACCTCGGTGTCCTCGGCCGTCGTCCGCCGCTCGTTCTGCTGCTGGCCGCTGCGGTCAACCTGCGGGTCGCCCAGCGCGTGGGTTAGGAACAAATCGTTGTCGCGGCAGTATTCGTAATATTTGCGCAGGTTCTCGCCAAAATCGCATTTGGGGTGTTGGACGGCGCTGTATGCGTCCTTGAGGTGCAGCGCGGACAGGATATAGGGCGCAAGGATGTCGGGGCTGCGGCCGAGCTGGCCCCAGGTCAGCTCGTTCCACAACTCGCTGTTGCGCCGCTTCTTTTTGAGGTCATCGGCCGAGCGCGGAAACAGCCACGACACCGAGATGCGGTTGCCGCTCTCGGGATCGACACAGGTCATCTCGTCGCGGTATTTGGGGCCGTTCTGCAGGTCGTAGACCCGCGCCAGCTCACCGACCATGTCCTTGAACGCCGGGTGCGTCGTCACATCGTCGACGCGCCGGCCGTCGATCCACACCTCGCGCCCATCCTTGAGGCTGGCTATATAGCGCGCGCCGGTCATCGGGCCGGGCGCAGCGGCGGTCTGGTCGCGCGGGGCCGGTGCAGCGGCCATCGGCAAATCTCCCCTTTGTCGTTGCTCGGATTCATCGCCGTTTCAGCCGCGAATGGCAATTCGGCTATAGACTGCGGCGATGCATCTTGGCGATTTCGACTTCGACCTGCCGCGGCGGCTCATCGCCGACCGGCCGGCCGAGCCGCGCGATACGGCGCGGCTGCTGGTCGTGGCGGGCGCCGGTGGGTTCGAGGATCGGCGGATCGGCGACCTGCCCGACCTGTTGCGGCCGGGCGACATTGTTGTCTGCAACGACACCAAGGTCATTCCGGCGCGGCTCACGGGCCGGCGCGGTGCGGCGACGGTCGACATCACGCTGGCGCACGATTGCGGCGGCGGCAATTGGCAGGCCTACGCCAAAGGTGCGCGGCGGCTGCATCCCGGCGACCGCATCGAGTTCGGCGACGATTTTGCCGCCGCGGTGACGGCAAAGCAGGCGGACGGCTCGATTGTGCTGAATTTCGATCTGGAAGGCCCTGCGTTCGCCGATGCGTTGAGGCGGCACGGGTGGATGCCGCTGCCGCCCTACATCAAGCGGCCGCGCGGCGGCGACCCCGCCGACCGCACGCGCTATCAGACGATGTTTGCGGCCAAGCCCGGCGCTGTCGCGGCGCCGACCGCGGGGCTGCATTTCACGCCGGCCCTGGTCGAGCGGATCAAGGCGCGCGGCATCGAGTGGGCGACGCTGACCCTGCATGTCGGGCCCGGCACGTTCCTTCCGGTCAAGACCGACGACCCGCGCGAACACCGCATGCACGGCGAATGGGGCATCATCGACGCGTCGACAGCCGAGCGCATTCGCGCCGCCAAGGCCCGCGGCGGCCGCGTCGTCGCGATCGGCACGACCAGCCTGCGCCTGCTCGAAACCGCCGCGGCCGAGACCGGCGAGGTGCAGCCGTTCGCCGGCGAAACCCGGCTGTTCATCCTGCCGGGCTCTCGCTTCCGGGCGACCGACCTGCTGCTGACCAATTTCCA
>JAFAWI010000167.1 GCA_019241915.1 Alphaproteobacteria bacterium | reverse complement strand
CCGCCGCGGTGTTCGCCGCCCACATGTTGTTCTCGCAGACATAGACCATCGGCAGCTTCCAGGTGGCGGCGATATTCAGGCATTCGTGGAACGGCCCGGCGTTCGACGCGCCGTCGCCAAAAAACGACACCGCGACGCCGCCTTTGCGCTCCATCTGCGCCGCCAAACCGGCGCCGGTGATGATCGAAATGCCGCCGGCGACGATGCCGTTGGCGCCGAGCATGCCGATGTCAAAATCGGCGATATGCATCGAGCCGCCCTTGCCCTTGCAGTAGCCGGCCTGGCGTCCGTAAAGCTCGGCCATCATCCGGTTGAGGTCGGCGCCCTTGGCGATGCAGTGGCCGTGACCTCGATGGGTCGAGATGATCCGGTCGCTGCGCTCCAGCGCGCTGCAAACGCCGACCGCCACCGCCTCCTCGCCGATATAGCAGTGCACGACGCCGTAGATCTTGCCGCCGAGATAGTCGTCCGAGGCGCGTTCCTCAAACCGGCGGATGGTCAGCATCCGCCGCAGCATCTCGCGCTGCCTGTCGGGCGCCAGGTTTGGTGAGAGGCGCTGCATCGGCTATCCCCGCTAACCCGCTCTTGCTCGGTCGAGCCTTCTTAACAGGGTGGCGCGGATGGTGAAACGATCGTGATCCCGCTCGCCGCCGGGTCGCGCCACCAGCCCCGCCGTTGGCGACCGAAGGCGGACCGCATTGCACGGGCGGCGAGCGGCCGTAATGATGCGGGCTCGGGTGAGCGGCGGGTTCGGGCATGGCGTGGCGCATCGGGGTCGATTCCGGCGGTACCTTTACCGATGTCTGCCTGTTCGACGAGGCGGCGCGCTGCATTGCCGTGTGGAAGGTGCCGTCGACTCCCGCCGACCCGTCGCAGGGCGTGGCGCAGGGTGTCGCCGAGGGGCTGGCGCAATGCGGCGCCGCGGCAAGCGAGGTCGCGTATTTCGGGCATGGCACGACGGTCGCCACCAACGCACTGATCCAGCACCGCGGCGCCCGCATCGGCCTCATTGTCGGCGCCGGGTTTCGCGACCTGCTCGAGATCGGCCGGCAGAAGCGCCCCGAGCTCTACGATCTGCAGGCCGACAAGCCGCCGGTTCTCGTCGCGCGCCGGCTGCGGCTCGAAGTGCCCGAGCGGCTGCGCCATGACGGCAGCGTCGAGACGCCGCTCGACGAGAGGGCGCTGCGCGACGCCGCGCGCGCGCTGCGCCGCGCGGGGGTCGAGGGCATCGCGATCTGTTTTCTCTACAGCTTTCTCGACCCGGCGCACGAGCGCGCCGCCCGCCGCATCGTCAACGAAGAGTGCCCCGACGCCTTTGTTTGCGCCTCGCACGAGGTGGCGCCCGAATTCCGCGAGTACGAGCGGCTGTCAACGACCGCGGTCAATACGTATCTCGGGCCGGTCATGGCCTCCTACATCCGCGGTGTCGCCGACCGCCTTGTCGGGCTCGGCATCGCCACAACGCCGCATTTGACGCAATCGAACGGGGGCGTGATCGGCTTTGACGCGGCGGCCCGGCTGCCGGTGCGGACGGTGCTGTCGGGCCCCAGCACCGGCGTCGTCGGCGCCCAGGTGACCGCACGGCTCGGCGGGTTCGACGACATCATCACCTTTGACATGGGCGGCACCTCGACCGATGTCGCGCTGATCCAGGGCGGCGAGGCGCGGCTGGCGCGCGAGGCGGTGGTGCACGGCTACCCGATCAAGGCGCCGATGCTCGACATCCACACGGTAGGGGCGGGCGGGGGTTCGGTCGCCTACGTCGACAGCGGCGGGTTGCTCAAGGTCGGTCCGCACAGTGCGGGCGCCGACCCGGGCCCGGCCTGCTACGGGCGCGGCAACGCGGAAGCGACCGTCACCGATGCGAATGTCGTGCTCCAGGTGCTCAATCCGGCCGAGCTGCTCGGCGGACGGATGCCGGTGCGGCAGCATCTCGCGCGGGCCGCGATCGGCCGGCTGGGCGCAGCGTTGGGACTGGACACGATGGCGGCGGCACAAGGCGTCGTCTCGGTGGTAACCGCCAACATGGCTCGCGCGATCCGCGTCATCAGCGTCCAGCGCGGCCACGACCCGCGCCATTACGCGCTGGTCGCATTCGGCGGCGCCGGCCCGCTGCACGCGGCGCGGCTCGCCGCCGAACTCGAGATCAAGCGCGTCCTCGTGCCGCGCAACCCGGGCATTCTCTGCGCAACGGGTCTGCTGCTCGCCGACCTGCGCGCCGACTTCGCGACGACGCGGCTCTTGCCGCTGTCATTCGCCGCCGTCGCGGACAGCACGGCGATCGTCGCCGCGCTCGCTCGTCAGTGCGACGCGTGGTTCGCGCAGGAAGGGATCGCGCCCGAGGCCCGAGGCGTCGCGTTTACGGTCGACATGCGCTACGCCGGGCAAAATTACGAACTGTCGGTGCCGCTGCCGGGCGGTGGCGTCGACGCGGCAACGATGGATTGCCTCGCCGCGGGGTTCGCGGCAGCGCACCGGCAGCTTTACGGCTTTGTCGCCGACGACGAGCCGATCCAGCTCGTCACGTTCAGGGCGGAGGCCACCGGCATCGTGCGCAAGGCCGAGCTGCAACCCGCGCGCGACGCCGGAGCGGACCCGCGCGATGCGGCGTCCGGCCACCGTGAGGTGTGGCTTCCCGAAGCCGGCAAGTTTGTGTCGTGCCCGCTCTACGACCGCGCGCGGCTGCGCGCCGGCAATCGTCTGGTCGGACCCGCCATCGTGGAGCAGATGGACGCGACGACGTTCCTGCCGCCCGAAAGCAGCGCCGTGGTCGATCCCTACCTGAGCATCCTCATGGAGCTGTCGTGACCGCCGCCGCAAACCGCATCGACCCGATTACTGTCGAGGTGATCGGGAGCGCCCTGTCGTCGATTGTCGAAGAGATGGGGGAAGCGCTGGTGCGCGCCAGCTTTTCGACCAACATCAAAGAAAGGCGCGACTGCTCGACGGCGCTGTTCGACACGCGCGGCGCGATGCTGTGCCAGGCCGAGCACATCCCGATGCATCTCGGCAGCTTCATCGGCATCATTCCCGAGATCGTGAAGCGCCATCCGGCCGAAACGCTGCGCCCTGGCGATGT
>JAFAWI010000013.1 GCA_019241915.1 Alphaproteobacteria bacterium | reverse complement strand
TGGCGCCGCACAACAGCACCGCGATGCGCTCGTCTTTAGCCGGCCGGTAGCGTCCGGAGAGCAGGGCGGCGAGCGCGGTGGCACCGCCGGGCTCGGCCGCGATGCGCAGCATATCCCACAGACGCCGCTGCGCGTCGACGATCGCCGCATCCTCGACCAGCACGGCCCCGGCAAGGTAGCGCTGCACGATCGGGAACATCAGTTCGCCGACCCGGCGCGGGGCCAGCGAGTCGGCGGCGACGCCGCCCGCCGGCGCGTCGACCGGCCGCCCCGCGGCGAGTGCGTCGTACAGCGTCGGCGCCGCCTCGGGTTCGACCGAGACCATCCGCACCCGGCCCTCATACCAGGCGCTGATGCCGCCGATCAGACCGCCGCCGCCGGTTGCGACCAGCAGCGTGTCGATCTCCTGCCGATCGGCCTCCAGTTCAAGCCCGATCGAGCCCTGGCCCAGCAGCGTTTCCGGCTGGTCGTAGGCGTGCACCGGGAGTGCGCCGGTTTCTGCGACCCGCGCCTCGCTGGCCGCCAGCGCCTCGGCGTAGACCTCGCCGCTCACCACCAGCTCCGCGCCATAGGCGCGAATGCGGTCGAGCTTGGCCGGCGAGGTGACCTGGGGGACGAAGACCGCCGCCTTGAGCCCGAGCCGCATCGCGGCATAAGCCACCGCCACGCCGTGGTTGCCGCCCGACGCGGCGACGACCCCGGTGGCCGGCGCCGGCCGCGCCAGCAGGTTGGCGAAGGCGCCGCGCGGCTTGAACGAGCCGGTGTGCTGGAGGAATTCGAGCTTGAACACCAGCGGCCGCGGCGCCAATCCAAAATCCGCGGCATCGACATCGATGGTCGGCGTGCGCCTTATGTGCGGCCGGATCAGGCGATAGGTCTCGGCGACGGCGGTGCGGTCGATCGGCCTGTTCATCCGCGCACGATGGCACGACAACGGGAATTAGCCAATCGACTAATTTAGGTCGGGCCGGTTGCTCACGCCGCATCGCTGCCGTTAAGACAGTAATCAACCTGGAAAGGCCGGCGATGAGCGGTGCGGCTGACGACACAATTCTCGATGCGACGGGGCTGCTTTGCCCGCTGCCGGTGTTGAAGGCGCGGCGGGCGCTGCGCACGGTCGCGCCCGGCGGCATCCTGTGTGTGCTGGCGACCGATCCTGGAGCCGCGAAGGATTTCGAGCATTTTTGCGCGACGACCGGCTGCCGGTTGGTGGAGTGGAGCGAGGAGGCCGGCGGCGTTTTCCGCTTTCGGTTGCAGAAGCCGGGCTGATCGTCTGCTGCGAGAGACGGGGAGGGTGAGATGGCGGCACTGATCACGACACCGCGGCTGTTGTCGATCGGCGGCGGCGCGCTCGCCGAGCTGCCGGCGCTGATGGCGCGGCTCGGGATCGGGCATCCGCTGATCGTCACCGACCCGTTTATCGCCACGAGCGGCATTCTCGACCGCGCCGCCGCGCTGCTGCGCGGCGCCGGAATGCGCTGGGGCTCATTCCAGGACACCGTGTCCGACCCGACCACCGACGTGATCGCCGCCGGAGTCGAGCGGCTAGGCGAAGCGCCCTATGACAGCCTCGTCGCGATCGGCGGCGGCAGCCCAATCGACACCGCGAAGGGGATGTCGGTGCTGCACGCCAATGGCGGGCAGATGCGCGACTACAAGGTGCCGAACGACATCCCCAAGATCGGGCTGCCGATCGTCGCGATCCCGACGACCGCCGGCACCGGGTCGGAAGTGACGCGCTTCACGGTCATCACCGACACCGAGACCGACGAAAAGATGCTGATCGCCGGGCTCGCCTGCTGCCCGACCGCGGCGATCGTCGATTACGAGCTGACGCTGACCATGCCGCTGCGGCTCACCGCGGATACCGGCATCGACAGCCTGACGCACGCGATCGAGGCCTATGTCTCGAAACGCGCCAACCCTTACACCGACGGGCTCGCCCGCAACGCGATGGGCCTCATCGCCAAAAACATCCGCACCGCCTGCGCCGACCCGGAGAACCGCGCGGCGCGCGAGGCGATGATGCTCGGTGCGACCACCGCGGGGATCGCGTTTTCCAACGCCAGTGTCGCGCTGGTGCACGGGATGAGCCGGCCGATCGGCGCGTTCTTTCACGTGCCACATGGCCTGTCGAACGCGATGCTGCTGCCTGAGATCACCGCGTTTTCCGCGCCCGCTGCGCTCGACCGCTATGCCGACTGCGCGCGCGCCATGGGTGTCGCTGAGGAGGGCGAGGGGAGCCAGGCCGCCGT
>JAFAWI010000721.1 GCA_019241915.1 Alphaproteobacteria bacterium | reverse complement strand
CAAACGTCACCATAAAGCCGACCGACCACAGCATCGGCGAGGTGAACCGCACGCGGCCGCCGTACATCGTGAACAGCCAGTTGAAGATTTTCACCCCGGTCGGTATCGCGATGATCATCGACGCAATGCCGAAGATCGCATTGATGTCGGCGCCGGCCCCCATCGTGAAGAAATGGTGCAGCCACACCATGAAGGAGATGATGCAGATGACCATCGTCGCCATCACCATCGAGCGGTAGCCGAACAGCGGCTTGCCCGAAAAGGTCGAGACGACTTCGGAATAGATGCCGAAGGCCGGCAGCACGAGGATGTAAACCTCAGGGTGGCCCCACACCCAGATGAGGTTCATGAACATCATCATGTTGCCGCCGGCGGTATTGGTGAAAAAGTGGAACCCCAGATAGCGGTCGAGGATCAGCATCGCCAGCGTGGCGGTCAGCACCGGAAACGCGGCGATGATCAACAGGTTGGAGGCGAGCGCCGTCCAGCAGAACATCGGCATGCGGAAATAGCTCATGCCGGGCGCGCGGATCTTCAGAATGGTGGTGACGAAATTGACCCCGGTGAGCAGCGTGCCGACCCCCGAGATCTGCAGCGACCACAGGTAGTAGTCGACCCCCACGCCGGGCGAATAATCCGCCTCGGACAGCGGCGGGAACGGCAGCCAGCCGGTCCGCGCGAACTCGCCCACGACGAGCGAAATGTTGACCAGCAGCGCGCCGGTGGCGGTCAGCCAGAAACTCACCGAGTTGAGCGTCGGGAACGCGACGTCGCGCACCCCCAGCTGCAACGGCAGCACGAAGTTCGTCAGCCCGATGACCAGCGGCATCGCGGCAAAGAAGATCATGATCGTGCCGTGCGCCGAGAAGATCTGGTCGTAATGCTCGGGCGGCAGATAGCCCGGCGCGTGGAACGCCAGCGCCTGCTGCGCGCGCATCATGACCGCGTCGACAAAGCCCCGCAGCAGCATCAGCGCCGCAAGCAGGATGTACATGATGCCGATCCGCTTGTGATCGACGCTGGTGATCCACTCATTCCACAGGTACGGGATCCAGCCCTTGATCGCGACCCACGCCAGCACGGCAATCATCGCGGCGACGACCACCGCGCCGGCGATCAGCGGGATCGGCTGATCGAACGGGATCGCCGACCAGTCGAGCCTACCGAGCATCGCCGGCCTCCGTCTTGGGCGAGGTCGCCGGCGCCGGGCCCGGTCCCGGGGGCAACTTCTGCGAGACGATCATGTCGTAAATCCCGGCCGCGGCGGCACGGTAGGTGAACGGCTTGACGTTGGAGCTCTGCTTCGCCAGATCGCGGTAGGCGGCCTCGTCGAGCGTCGGGCCAGTGCCGCGTGCCGACGCAACCCATGCGGTAAACCGATCGGGCGGCACCGCAGTCACGTCGAAATGCATGTCGGAAAAGCCGTCGCCGCTGAAATGGGCCGACTGGCCGTAATAGACTCCCGGCGCGTCCGCCTGGAGGTACAGTTGGTCGGACATGCCGTTCATCGTGTAGATCATGCTGCCCAACTGCGGCACAAAGAACACGTTCATCACGCTGCCCGAGGTCAGCGTGAAATGCAGCGGCACCCCCACCGGCACAGTCAGCTGGTTGACCGCGGCGATCCCCTGTTCGGGGTAGATGAACAGCCATTTCCAGTCGAGCGAGACAGCCTGGATTTCGACGGCCTTCGCCGAGGACGGTAACGGCCGGTAGGGGTCGAGCTGGTGCGAGCCGATCCAGGCGACGCCGCCCAAGAACATGATGACCATCACCGGGATCGACCAGGTGACCAGTTCGATCCGGCCCGAATAGGCAAAGTCGGGCAGATAGCGCGCCCGCGGATTGCCGGCGCGGTACCACCAGGCGAAGCCCAAGGTCGCGGCGATCGTTGGCACCACGATCGCCAGCATGATGAACACCGCATCAATCAGGATGGTCTTGTCGGCGGCGCCCACCGGGCCTGCAGGGTCGAGCACCAACGTGTGGCATCCAGCAAGCACCGGACATATCGCCAGCAACACCGCCGCTGCGCACAGCGCGGGGATGGGTTGTCGATTCGCAGGGTGCGGCCCGTTCATGTCGACAGCCGTGGACTATAGCGCTCTTGTTGAACAATTCCGAGACAGTCCGCCAATTCGTAGAGGTTTTCCCTGGGGAACCCCGATGGCAGCTCCTCGCCGGCCCGCCTTTTTTCGTTGCGGAACCGCGGGGGTGGCGGCGGCGTATAGGGAGCGAGCGAGGCCGCCAGCGGGCAGCCGGGCGCGAGAGGGAGAGGTCGCCATGCGAGCGATTTTTATCGGGCCGCCGAGCCGGGTTTCGCACGGCAACGAGCCGACCTACTGGGTTGCGCTGGCGGAGTACGCCGGGGCCGTGAGCGATGTTCCCGACGGTCCCGGCACCCGGGGCTTTGGCGAATATGAACTGGCGGACGCACGCGCGGTGGCGGATGACGAAGCGGCCCGCCTCGGTCTTGCCGTCGTCGATCTCACCGGGACGCGCCAGATCGCATAGCCGCCTGCTGCCGGGTCGATTTGCGGCGCCAACCGGCGGCATCGCGGGCCCGCTTCGGTCGGCCCGTAGCCAGGCTTGTTGCCCCGTGGCGGGATTTGCCCGCAAAGCCGGGGCGATCGAGGCGGAAATTACCGTCCGCGCCGTCCGCGCATTCCAAGCAGTTGAAAGGGATGGCAGTTTTGACTTCGGCGCCGATGTCCGGGTGGCGTTCGCGGCCGGTGGTCGCCGTCCGCAGGATCGATCCGTGCTGTCGCTTGGAATAGCAATCCGCCGGCCTTTGAGCCATGCTGCGAATACGGCTGATTGAGCAACGGAGCGCCGCCGTGGATATACCGGAAAGCCCGGAAAGCAGCCTGCTCGGCATCGGCCTTTATGCCGTGCCCGAGGCCTCGCGCCTGACCGGCATCCCGCAGGCGCGCCTGCGCCGCTGGCTGCGCGGCTACACCTATCGCAGCGGCGAGGCGGTGGCGGCATCCGCGCCGGTATGGCCGCGCCAGCTCCCGGACATCGACGGCACGCTCGGGCTCGGCTTTCTCGATTTGATGGAGGCGCGGTTCATCGACGCCTTCCGCAAGGCAGATGTCCCGTGGCGCGTGATCCGGGTTTGCGCCGAGCGCGCCCGCGAACTTCTCGGCATCGATCATCCGTTTTCGTCGCAACGGTTCCGCACCGACGGCCGCACGATTTTCGCCGAGGTCGCCGGTCAGTCCGGCGAGGCACAACTTCTCGATCTGGCGAAAAGCCAGCTCGCCTTCGCCCGCGTGATCGGCCCGAGCCTCTATGCCGGGATAGAGTTCTCCGATCGCGACATGCCGCTGCGCTGGTGGCCGCTCGGCCGGCAGACCGCGGTGGTGATCGACCCAGCCCGGAGCTTCGGCCAGCCGATCGTCAGCACGCGCGGCATTCCGACTGCGGTTCTCGCCGATGCAGTCGCCGCCGAGGGCTCGGCCGCAAAGGTGGCGCGGCTCTACCACGTGACGCCGCAAGCGGTCCATGCGGCGCTGCGGTTCGAGCAGCGGACGGCGAACCGACTCGCGGCTTGAAGGTTTTTCTCGACAACAATCTCTCGCCGCATCTTGCCCACGCGCTCCATACGCTGCTTGAGCCGGAGGGCGATCGGGTCATCCACCTGACCGATCGCTTCGCGCCCGACACTGAGGATCGTGTCTGGATCGAGGCGCTCGCAGCCGAAGGCGGCTGGGTGGTGATCTCCGCCGACCGCCGTATTGATCGCAACCGGCTGGAACGCGAGGCGTGGCGCCGCAATCGGCTGATCATGTTTTTCCTGAGCCGGCAATGGCGCCGGCTGAGGAACGTCGAGATAGCCTGGCGGCTGCTGCGTTGGTGGCCGAGCATCGAGGAGCAGGCGCGGCTCGTATCGCCGCCCGCAGCGTTCGAACTGTCGCGCGACTACCGCTCCGGCCGCCTGAAGGTATTGCGGTGAATTCCTCGCGTGGTGCCGAGAAAGAACCCCTCGGGAGGGGGTACCCCGGTTTCCGTGCGGCCGATGCGGCGTGCTCGTCAATCCGGTGGAGTGCGGCGGACGCGCAGACAGCGCATCCTTATTCAAATAACGGCGAAAGCTCAGTTCAGCTTCCGCCGGCCGTCCCCGGACGCGTGCGCTAGTCGATAGCCGCAGAGGGGTGGCGCTGCCCCGGAAAGCGCGGATTGGCGCCGCTTGCTTCCGCCATGCTTCCGCCGAAATTCAAAGGGCCTAGCCGGTGGCGGCTAGGCCCTTTCTCTGATTGGTGGAGCCAACCGGGATCGAACCGGTGACCTCTACAATGCCATTGTAGCGCTCTCCCAGCTGAGCTATGGCCCCGCGCTGCGCGTGCGGCGGAACTTAGGAA
>JAFAWI010000720.1 GCA_019241915.1 Alphaproteobacteria bacterium | reverse complement strand
CGGCAGGAAGCCGCGATAGGGATCTTCCGCATAGACCCGGTTCTCGATCGACCAGCCGCTAAGCTTCACCTCGTCCTGGGTAAAGCCGAGCGGTTCCCCGGCCGCGACCCGGATCATCTGCTCGACGAGGTCGAGCCCAGTGATCAGCTCGGTGACCGGATGCTCCACCTGAAGACGCGTGTTCATCTCCAGGAAATAAAACGACTTATCCTGCCCGGCGACGAACTCGACCGTGCCTGCCGAGTCATAGGCGACGGCCGACGCCAGCGCCACGGCCTGCGCGCCCATCGCCGCACGGGTCGCAGCGTCGAGGAACGGGCTCGGGCATTCCTCGATGACCTTCTGGTGGCGGCGCTGGATCGAGCATTCGCGCTCGCCGAGATGCACGACATTGCCGTGCGCGTCGCCGAGCACCTGGATTTCGATGTGGCGCGGCTGTTCGATGTATTTTTCGATAAAGACGCGGTCGTCGCCAAAGCTCGACCGCGCCTCGTTGCGGGCGGAGGAGAACCCCTCGCGCAGCTCGAGATCGTCGTGGGCGATGCGCATGCCCTTGCCGCCGCCGCCGGCCGAGGCCTTGATCATCACCGGATAGCCGATCTCGGCGGCGATGCGCGCCGCGGCGTCGGCATCCTCGATGACGCCAAGAAATCCCGGCACGGTCGAGATGCCGGCCGCCGCAGCGAGCTTTTTCGATTCGATCTTGTCGCCCATCGCGGCGATCGCCGCGGGTGTCGGGCCGATAAAGGCGATGCCTTCCTTGGCCAGCGCCTCGGCGAAGGCCGGGCGCTCCGACAGGAAGCCGTAGCCAGGATGCACCGCCTCGGCGCCGGTCTGCTTGCAGGCGGCGACGATGCGGTCGATCTTCAGATAGCTTTCGGCGGCCGGCGGCGCACCGATCGCCACCGCCTCGTCAGCCAGACGCACATGCAGCGCCTCGGCATCGGCCTCGGAAAAGACCGCGACGGTGGCGATGCCCATGCGCCGCGCGGTGCGGATCACCCGGCAGGCGATCTCGCCGCGGTTGGCGATGAGGATTTTCTTGAACATCAGCTTTTCCCTCTCCCGCATTGCGGGAGAGGGTGGCTCCGGGCACAGCCCGGAGACGGGTGAGGGCAGGTGAGCGCCCGACCCTCACCCTCCCGTCGCTGCGCGATGGGCCCCTCCCTCTCCCGCACTGCGGGAGAGGGGCTATGCGGTGCCATCGAAATCATCACAGCGGGATGTTGTCGTGTTTTTTCCACGGGTTGGCGAGCTGCTTGTCGCGCAGCATGTGGAGTGCGCGGGCGAGGCGGCGGCGGGTCGTCGAAGGCTGGATCACGTCGTCGATAAAGCCGCGGCTGGCGGCGACAAACGGGTTGGCGAATTTCTCGCGGTATTCCTCGGTGCGCGCGTCGATCTTGGCGGGATCGTCGAGGTCGGCGCGGAAGATGATCTCGACCGCGCCCTTCGGGCCCATCACCGCGATCTCGGCCGAAGGCCAGGCGAAATTGACGTCGCCGCGCAGGTGCTTTGACGACATCACATCGTAGGCGCCGCCATAGGCCTTGCGCGTGATCAGCGTCACCTTGGGCACCGTCGCTTCGGCGAAGGCGAACAAAAGCTTGGCGCCATGCTTGATGATTGCGCCATATTCCTGTGCGGTGCCGGGCAGGAACCCGGGCACGTCGACAAACGTGACGATCGGGATGTTGAAGCAGTCGCAGAAGCGCACGAAGCGCGCCGCCTTGCGCGCGCTGTCGATGTCGAGGCAGCCGGCCAGCACCATCGGCTGGTTGGCGACAATGCCGATCGTCGCGCCTTCCACCCGGGCGAAACCGACGATGATGTTGCCGGCGTAATTCGGCTGCAGCTCGAAGAAATCGCCGTCGTCGACCACTTTCTCGATCAGTTCCTTGATGTCGTAGGGCCTGTTCGGGTTGGCCGGGATCAGCGTGTCGAGCGACGGCTCGTCGCGGTCGCACGGGTCGGTGAAGGGGCGGGGCGGGCGCACGGCGCGGTTCGACGGCGGCAGAAAGTCCATGAACCGGCGCAGCTCGATCAGCGCCTCGACATCGTTCTCGAAAGCGAGGTCGGCGACCCCGGATTTTGTGGTGTGGGTGACCGCGCCGCCCAGCTCCTCCTGGGTCACGGTCTCGTGCGTCACCGTCTTCACGACCTCGGGCCCGGTGACGAACATGTAGGACGAGTCCTTGACCATAAAGATGAAGTCGGTCATCGCCGGCGAGTAGACCGCGCCGCCGGCGCACGGACCCATGATCAGCGAGACCTGCGGCACGACGCCCGACGCCAATACATTGCGCTCGAACACCTCGGCATAGCCGGCGAGCGAGGCGACGCCTTCCTGGATGCGGGCGCCGCCGGAATCGTTGAGGCCGATGACCGGGGCGCCGATTTTCATCGCCTGGTCCATCACCTTGCAGATCTTCTCGGCGTGCGCCTCGGAGAGCGAGCCGCCGAACACGGTGAAGTCCTGGCTGAAAACAAAAATCAGACGGCCGTTGATCTCGCCGTAGCCGGTGACGACGCCGTCGCCCGGCACCTTCTGCTCGCCGATGCCGAAATCGTGGCTGCGGTGCTCGACGAACATGTCCCACTCTTCGAACGAGCCGGGGTCGAGCAGAATGTCGAGCCGCTCGCGGGCGGTCAGCTTGCCCTTGGCGTGCTGGGCCTCGATCCGGCGCTTGCCGCCGCCGAGCCGCGCCGCCCCGCGCGTTTCCTCCAGGCGCTTGAGGATGTCGCTCATCCGCGCGGGATAGCATCAACGGCTGGGCAAGGCCAGCATGGCGCGGCAAGATCGGCGGCAGGCAACAGGAGGAAAATGCGATGCCCAAAAGCGAGCTCTACGACAAGGGCATGGCGATGCGGCGCCGGCTGATGGGCGACGCCGCGGTCGAGGCGGCCGGCAAGGGCGTCTATGCCGACCCGGTGATGCAGCAATTCCTCGATGTCGCGGTCGAGAACGTCTTCGGCAATTTGTGGACCAGGCCCGGGCTCGACCTCAAGACGCGGGCGCTGATCTGCGTCGTCTCCGACACCTGCATGGGCCGCGAGCCGGAGCTGGCACTGCATTTGCGCATGGCGCTGCGCCAGGGCTGGACCGAAGAGGAGCTGACCGAGGTCTTCCTGCACCTGTCCGGCTATATCGGCGTGCCGATCATCCGCGAGTGCATGCAGCTTGCCTCGAAGGTGTTCAAGGAGCCGCGCGACTGACGGCGGACGCGGTGGCCGGCGGCTTCGTGCTACACGGCAGCCCGCATTCGCTGCCGACCTACAAGGTGGCGCTGATGCTGCGCTTGTGCGATGTCGGCTTCCGCCATCGCCAGCAGGCACGAACCGCGCGGCAAAACCGGGCAACGCCTTGGAGGATGCCGCCCGCGGCGGCTAGCGCCTGCCCATAAGCTCGTCGGGCTTGTCGACGCCGCGTTCGACCAGGATTCGTTTGAGGCGACGGGCGAGCGCGCCGCAGTCGACGCCGTCGGGCGGGGCGTCGCCATTGTCGCAGCCCTCGATCGCAATGCGCACCGGGCGCCCCGCATCGACCGCGTCGAGCGCCGTGTTGAGCGTACGGATGCTGAGCGGTGTCAATCCGATGGCCTTGCTGTCGAAGCGCACGGTAAACACGCTGTCGTCGCGTGCGACCGCGGTTTTCCTGGCGGCAGGCAGCGGCGCGGGGGAAGCGGCTGCCGCCTCGCGCTCCGGTGGCGCGCGCGGCTGAGGCGCGGCGACAGCGGCGGCTTCCGACGGCGCGGCTGGTGACGGCAGGGCGGCGGCTGGCGCGAAGGCAGCCGGCGCCGGTGCCGGAGCCGTCTCCGGACCGGCCGGCGCCGGGGACGCTGGCGGCGCCGCAGCACCGGCAGCAGCGTTGGCCGCTGCGGCAGGCGGCGCAGCACCCGGTGGCGGCGTCTCGGCCGGCACCCCCTGCTCCGGCGGCATTGTCGGCACGTGTACCGCCGGCGTCGTCTCGGCGGCTGGCGGGCGCGCCGCAGCCGGCGCGGGCGCGGAGGGCGGCTGGGCCATGGCGGCCGGTGCCGGCGGCGCCGTCGCGGCGGCGCTGCCGGTGCAGTTCGGCAGCGCTGTCAATCGGATCAGCAGACGGTCGATGTCGGTAATCTCGCCGTCGAGCGGCATCAACGCGTCGACGGCGATGTCGGTATGCCGCTTCGCGCTCGAATCGCCGTCGATCACGGCGTGCAGCAGCTGCGCGCGCGCCGCGTCCCGCAGATCCTGGTCGCGCTCGACGAGCTTTCGCAGGTAGGCGAGCTCATTCTCGACCTCGTCGTTGCGGCACGGTGCGGCGTAGGCCGCGCGCTCCTTGGTCCAGCTCGCGAGATGGTCGGCAAGCCAGCCCGGCGCAACGAGGCTTGGCGCGACCACAGCCCCCGCGACGAGCCGCCCCGACCCTTCGGCCCGCGCCTCCCCTGCGCCCGCGGCGAGGCTCAGGAGCACGGCTGCGGCCAGCACGGCTCTCGGCCGCCGGTCGCGACGGGCCGGCGGATCGGATTGCATCGCACGGTTCAATGATTGCTGCACCGGAAAACGACCCCCCAACAGCCCAGTTTAGCCTTCCGCGAGCAGTTCGAGAAAGCGTGCAGCATTGGCGATGTCGGCAGCAAGCGTGGCCCGCCGTTGCGTCGCTTCGGCGTCTTCGCCCCAGGCCTCGATCTGGAAGGTCTCATCGAGCTGCGAGGCGGCGAATGCGGCCTCGGCATCGACCTGCCGTTCGAACAATGCCAGCGCGATGACGAGCGATCCGCACGCTGCCGTCGCCGCCTGCACCGCGGTCAGCCGAAAATCGTCGAGCGCCGCGACGGCTGCCGCGTAGGCCTTGAGGCTCGTCGCCGATTGTGCTGCTGGTACGATGCCTGCGGTGACCGCCAGGCCCGCGTCGTAACGCCCGGCGGCCCAGTCGAGCAGCGGTTGCCACACCGCCGCCTGGCGCGCAGCAAGCGCCGGCGGCTGCTCGGCGCGGTAGCATAAGAGGTCGGTGCCGGCATAGTTGGCGACATCGGCGACGATCTCACCGCGCCGATCTGCGGTGCGGTCGATCGCCGTCGCCGCCAGCCGCGTCAGCGGCATGGTCGCGGGCACGATCTCGGGGTCCTGTGCATCCCATTCGCCGGCGATTGCGGCGGCGAGCTGGTGGCTCGGCACGGTCAGCTCGCGCTTTGCCGGGGTGCGCAGCGGCCGGCCGTCGAGCGCGACGCCCCAGCCGGCGCCCGCTTCGCGCGTGCCGACGGTTTTGTAGACGCGTCTCATGCCGGCAACGCCAGTTCTGCGAACGGGTCTGAAACGTCGGCAGCAAATCCGAGAAACTCCCAGGTTCGCTGCATATGCGCCGGCAGCGGCGCGACGACGCTGAGCATCCCGCCGTCGGGGTGCGGCATGTCGAGCGAACGGGCATGCAGGTGCAGACGATGCGCCGCGGCGAGGCCGGCGACCTGCGCCGCGGCGCCGCCGTACTTGCCATCGCCGAGAATAGGCGTGCCGATCGCTGCACAATGGGCGCGCAGTTGGTGGGTGCGTCCGGTCACCGGCAGCAGCGCCAGCCAACACGCCTTGTCGCCTGCGGCGTCAATGACGGTGTAGTAGGTGACCGCGTCTTTGCCGTCGTCGTCGGCATGGACGCGTTCGCGCCCGGCGCCGGCGCGCTTGGCGAGCGCCAGATCGATCCGCCCCCGAGGCAGTTTCGGCCGGCCGGCGACGATCGCCCAGTAGATTTTCCGGCTGCGCCTGTCGCGAAAGGCGCGGGTGAAAAACGCCGCCGCC